>CAUCOL010000333.1 GCA_958444395.1 uncultured Lachnospiraceae bacterium | reverse complement strand
CGGTAGCAAGCATTGGATCCGTTACTACGATCAGTCTTTCCTCAATCGGATCCGGCAGTTTGCAGTAATACTCATGCGGTTCATGTGTCACCTCATCACGATACAGACCAATATGTCCGATCTTTGCTGTCGGTACAAGTGCCGTAATGCCACTGACCATACCCAGGCCTGCACGCAGGATCGGTACCACTGCCATCTTCCTTCCGGATAATACCGGCGTCATACATGTCTCCAGCGGTGTCTTGACCTCTACTTCTTCTGTCGGAAGATCACTTAATGCTTCATATCCCATCAGCATCGCAATTTCTTCTACAAGAGAACGAAACTCATTTGTTCCCGTGTTTTCATCCCTTAATCTTGAGATTTTATGCTGCAATAAAGGATGCTGCATGATTGTTACGTTTTCCATTTTTGTTACCGTCCCTTTCGTATATGATATTTCTTTTGATTCCGTTGCCTCTCTCCCTGGAAACACACAGATCTGTCTAATCTTATTTTACCACATTACAGGTAAATTACAAGGCAGGAAACGCGTTGCACAGACTCCCTTTTATTTCCACTCTTAATGATCTTTAAATACCGGCTCAAACACAATTTTAAGCCCCGGCATTTGATCTGCCGGGACTTACGCATCCATGTTAATTATTGATCAAAACGTCCCGCATCCCGATAGAAGTTGAAAGCCCAGCCATCTGGTCGTAGCTTAAATATTTTTCTGATTTTTGCTGCATGACCAGATGGCTGGGCTTCTACTGCCACTGGCGGTGTGGGACGTTTTGATTATTAATTTTTATAGAGGTCTTCATGACTGCCAGTAATCGAAAAGATAACCCATTCCGAAATATTGGTTGCATGATCTCCGATACGTTCAAAATATTTCGCTACCATTAACAGATCCGTCGCCTGCACGCCATCCGACGGTTTCTCATGAATCAATTTAACGATCTCATCTCTCACCTGCAGAAACAATCCATCTACTACATCATCCTGACGGATTACCTCCTCTGCCTGTTCTTTATTTTTATTGACATACGCATCAACACTTCCAACCAGCATCACAGATGTTTCTTTTGCCATCTGCTGGACATACTCCAGATTCTCCAGATACGGTTCCTTCGCACGCACCATTTCCAGCGTGATCTCTGATATATCTGCTGCATGATCTCCGATACGTTCCATATCTGTGATCATTTTCAGTGCCGAAGAGATCAGACGCAGATCACTAGCAACCGGCTGCTGCTGTAACAGCAGTTTCAGACAGAGGTTCTCTATTTCTTTTTCCTGATGATTGATATCCTCATCGGAATCTATGACTTTCTGTGCCAGCTCGCCATCCTGTGTTACAAGCGCACGGATTGTATGCTCTATCGCTTTTTCGATCATACTCCCCATTTCTATCAATTCGTTGTTCAGTCTTGCCAGCTGCATATCAAAACGATTTCTCACGTTCTTTCCATCTCCTTCCTCTTTTAACCAAAACGTCCTGTGATATAATCTTCCGTCTTTTTGTTCTGTGGAACTGAGAATAATTTTTCTGTGTCATTATACTCAATCATTTCTCCCAGCAAAAAGAATGCCGTTTTATCTGAAATACGGGTTGCCTGCTGCATATTGTGGGTCACCATAATGATCGTATAATTTTCTTTTAACTCCAATGCCAGATCTTCGATTCGTGAGGTAGAAATAGGATCCAGTGCAGAGGTCGGTTCATCCATCAGAATCACTTCCGGCTCTACTGCCAGCGCACGCGCAATACAAAGTCTCTGCTGCTGTCCACCGGATAATCCCAGGGCTGACTTTTTCAACCGGTCTTTCAGTTCATCCCAGATCGCAGCCTGGCGAAGTGATTTTTCTACGATCGCATCCAGTTTCTGTTTGGAATGGATGCCGTGTGTGCGCGGTCCAAAAGCAATATTGTCATAGATGCTCATCGGAAATGGATTGGGATTCTGGAACACCATACCCACTCTTTTTCTTAAATGATTAATATCCATATTTCCATAGATATCTTCTGAGCCAAGCAGTACCGTCCCTGTGATGCTGCATCCCTCGACCAGGTCATTCATGCGGTTTAATGACTTTAAAAATGTAGATTTACCACATCCGGACGGTCCGATAAAAGCGGTAATCTTATTCTTTGGAATATCCATATTAATGTTTTTTAATGCATGAAAACTTCCATAATGTAAATTTAAATTTTCGACATGAAATTTTGTTTCCGGCGAAACACTGAAAGATTCTTCACCGATCACAACATTTGAACATACTGAATCCATATTTTATTCCTTTCTCTTAACCCTGCCTTAGTAACAGGTCTATTTGATAACTGCCCTATACAGTCAGCTTTTTCTAATGACTGGCATCGGCAGCCTTTAATCTTCCTGCCACGAAGTTTGACAGCATATTGATCAGGATCACCATGACCAGCAGTACAACTGCCGTTGCAAATGCCTGATTGGTATTTAATCCTTCTTTTGACAGGTTATACATATGTACAGATAATGTACGTACCGATGCCGATGTATCCAG
>CAUCOL010000332.1 GCA_958444395.1 uncultured Lachnospiraceae bacterium | reverse complement strand
CACCGGCATCCATCGGATTGTCTGTCCCATACAGCGGTGTCCAGTTTACATTATCACTGGAATATTCAACATAATATTTTGTATTATTCTGATAGCCGAGGAAATCATGGATCTGACCGATCGCTTTATCTTCTCCCAGATCAGCTACTACCGCTCCCTGCTGCACGAAGGAATACTCCGTCTCCGGTGCGGACATATTTCCAAGATGTACGAATGCTACCACCGCATAGATCAATGTGATCGCACCCATTGCAATATAATCTGCCTTCGTCATCTTCGCCAGAACGGCAGACGGACGGATCACGGATTTCTTCTCTGCATCCTTCTTCGTAAAAGCTGCTTTCGCTGTCCATGAAGTACCACTCTGCTCAATCTTCTGCTCTTCCTCTTCTGATACCGGATGACTGAAATACTTCACTGTAACATAGATCATATAGCCAAAAGCCAGGATCGCCATTGCAGAAATGATGAACATGGCCTTATCCTGTGCATTATAATTCTGTGCGTCAAAGTGGAATAAAACATATGCCACATTATAAAAGCTCACAAAACTGAAGCCCGCATACAGCAGATATACATCCCGTACCGGCCGGATCGCATATGCCAGCAGAAGTAATGCCATCGCCGGGAAAATATATCGCTCATGCATACGAACGGCAAAGAGGAATACACAGGTTACGATAAATGCACCGATAAAATAGTATTTTCCTTTTGTCTTTTTGCAGCGGAAACTCAGGAACGCAGATGCTGCAACAGTCAGAAGGATCGCTATCGTTCCCCAGGTCTGACAGCTGAGTCCAAACTTAACGGTACTCTGTGCTGCCCAGTTCAGGCCACACAGTGTCCAGAAGTTATAGGCATTGACGGAAGCATATTCATAAGAACCCATCGTATCCTTGTACTGGCTGAAAGCTGCCTGGAAATGGAACGGCACCATCAAAAGGGCGATCATGGCGATCGCAAGCAGTCCAAGACCCAGATGCTTAAAGAAACGCTGCCAGCTGAAATCCTCCAGGATCACCTGGTCGATAATCGCATAGATCAGAACCGGTGTAAAGATCAATGACTGTGGCTTGATCAGGATCGCTACGGCAAACACGTAATACGATGCAATCATCTTCTTCTGCGTCACCAGATAACACATCAGTGCAATGAAGAATGTAAATACGGCATCCGTCTGTCCCCATACAACACTGTCCAGCACGACAACCGGGCAGAATAGATAAACAGCACTTAACAGAGCAGCCCCCGTCTCCTTCATCTTATCCGATGCGACACGATAGATCAGATATCCCGTACCAAGATCTGCCAGGATCGCAGGCATCTTCGTCATGATAATACTGGTCACAGAATCCCAGGATATTCCAAAGATGGAACGGAGCCATCCGATAACATACAGAATATACATATATCCCGGTGGATAATCTGTAAAGGAAGGCGATGTATAGAAATTATGGATCCCATCGTTATACACCATGTCTCCCCATAACAGGAAACAGTTCATATCTGTCTCATGTCCTTTATGTATACCGGCAATGATAATACGCATCAGAAATGCGACGATCATCACCGCTGCAAAAATAGTCAGACCGATATTTTTCTCCTGTGTGCTCACTGCAGCCGCCCTTCCGGCTGCCTTTTTCTTTCCCTTACCCGTCTGCTGCACTGCCGGCTGACGCATATAACGCGCTGTCAAAACATACATGCCCAGCATCAGGATCAATCCTAAAAACGCTACTACATTGATTGCTAACATATCCCTCTCCATTCTTTTTTAATTGTTACAATTGAAACCCACCATATCTTCGCAAAACCGCAGTCTGACTCTGTATGCCGCTCCTGCTTATGATTTGCGTACATGCTGATGTGTAAACAGATGATCCGAACAATATTCATAATTGCCCTCACACTTGGAACAGTATCTGAAATCCAGGTTTGGATCGTCCAACTCTGTTCTTCCACAGATTGCACAGCGATGTCTTGTCCCGCTGTTCACATTCTGTGCCTGCCTTACTTTCTTCTTAAACTGCTGACGGCGCCGGATATCTCTCGGTGAAATCCTCTGATAATTCCTGG
Organism: uncultured Lachnospiraceae bacterium; assembly: GCA_958444395.1. Taxonomy (GTDB): domain Bacteria; phylum Bacillota; class Clostridia; order Lachnospirales; family Lachnospiraceae; genus Jutongia. The sequence goes on along the minus strand of CAUCOL010000332.1, from coordinate 458 downwards.
TACTGAAGAAATAGATCAGGAAATTTGCCATCGCCACCACAATCGCAGCCGCCATACTGATATAAATAGCTCCGTACTCACTCATACCTCCCGTGATGCAGCTTATACCATAATAGATATTCTGTATGATCTGGTACAGCAGATAGGCTGCATCCAGCCAAGCAAGCCATTTTACCTTGATCGGTATCACAAAGTACAGTAAAAACTCCATATTCGGATTCAACGAAGCAAACGCAAAGAACATCGACCAGTAGATATACTGGAAACCAGAATAATATGTCTGTGCATGCAGCGGTGAAAGATACAGGATCAAAGCTGCCAGAATATTAAATAAATAACCACTTATAAAATACATATTAAAGCGGAAAGTCCCCCATGCCTGCTCCAGCGAACGCCCAAACAGAAAGAACAGATTTACCTGGATTGCAAAAAACAGGATCCCCAGAATAAAACCCAAT
>CAUCOL010000331.1 GCA_958444395.1 uncultured Lachnospiraceae bacterium | reverse complement strand
TGCCGATCCAGATATTGGAGGCACCGTAAATGCTTGCCTTACGGCTGATCATCACATCATGTCCCACATGGGCAAATCCCATCTGCTGCAATTCTTCTTCCGAATAAAAACTTGTTGCCATCTCTCTCTCCATTCTGCCGCGCGATATGCCTACGCGCTGTTTTCTATTCTGATCGCTGCGACACCATCTTACACATCCCAGACCACAGTATGAATCTGCTCTGTCTCAGGAAGCGAGGTAAGCTTTCGCTCGTACTGCTTCTGCTCCTCATCCCCGGAGACCTGTGTAAATCCCAGATGCTCCCACAACGCCTCAACCGGCTTGTTCTTCGCCGTCTTTTTATATGCCGCCGTCGCCCTGGTGATTCCATCTGCCTGAAGCTTCTTAAGTACGGCGTCCAGGATCGCATCTTCGACTTTGCGTCCCATCACCCGGCAGCTCATAAGAAAATTGTCGATCACTGCCGTATCGCCGTCCTGATGATACAAAAATTCACTCACCCATCCGCTGTTTCCATACTTGTCGGAGACTTCCGCCATCAGCAGATGACCTCCCTCCTCGCCAAGGTAATGCTCCAGTGCCAGTTCATCCATCCGCAGTGTACAGGTATTAAACTGATTCGTCTTGTTCATCAGCTGCACGGCGCGCTCCCTGGTATTGTCGTTTACCGGTGCCAGCCGGATCGTCGTCTGCAGCGACCGAAGGTAATCTTCATAGGATACCGCGCTCTCACGTTCTTTTCTCCGCTCGCGTTCCTGCTGATACTGCATGGTCTTTGCCTTGTCTTCGTCTGTCAGATGCCATGTGAAGAAATAGTTCTCATAGACTTCTGCCATCACCGCCGGCAGCGTCGTAAGGTCTGTCGGGAAATCCACGACTGTCACTTCCGGCTGCTGGATCCGCATCGCTTCGCGCTCCGCCTCATTGTCGTCCACAAAGACAAACGAGTCCAGACCAAGGTTCAATTCCTCCGCTATTTTCCCAATATTGACGGGCTTTGGATTCCAGTCTGCATAGATCGCAGAAAAATCTGATTCCTTCAGGATCATATGTGGATTCTCACGAAATGCACTCTGCACATCCTCGCTGTTATTCTTGGACGCGATCGCCAAAAGCACTCCCTGCTGCTGCATCTTTTTGATCTGTTTCTGGGTATCCTGATAGATGGCCCCCTCGTGTGCACTGTCGAGCACAATTCCCTGCGGTCCATCCTCGCCGATCACACCACCCCAGAGGGTATTATCCAGATCGAGAACCAACACTTTCTTGGGAACACGCGCCAGTCTCGCCATCACCTGCCGCATCTCCTCCGCGAGCAGATGAAGCGCTTTCATATCGTAAGGGATGGAACCCATATACCAGAATTTCGCGGAATAAAACTGTTTTCTTCCGTAGTCTTCGATCAGGCGCCGCAGTTCAAAACGGTGAATATTTTTCTGCCGCTCCGCCATCCCGGTCAGAAGCGTATCCCAATAGGCGCCGGATGCCTGTGCCAGATCGCTTGCATCTCCCGCACCGATATGTTCCGGCCGGACATCAATGGTCGATACGACAAGATAGCTGGCAGAGTAATTCTCCGCCAGCTTCTCTATATACTGCTCCGAGCGGTCTAAGACCGTCTTCACACTTCCCATATCTTGGCACCCTTCTAACAGGGCATTTCCATCCAGCAGTAAAAACAGACATTCCGGCGCAAACGCCGCCAGACGCTCGTCCTTTTTAAGTGCATACGTGATCCACTCTCCATACCCGTCTGTCTGAAATACTTCGTTCTCTTTTTTTAAAAGTCCGGACAGCATGTCCAGATTCACGTTGGACAAAATTGATAGCCGCATTTTATGATTCCTTTATATATTGATAAAAATCGTTCAGCTTCTTGATCGTAGAGATCCGCTCCATCGGTATCATAACACCGTATTTTGCCTCGATCTCACCGAGTAGACGAAGCTGCATGAGGGAATCCCATGTCTCCACATCATCCTGGGATGTCTCCAGTGTCAGTGTATTCTTATCTACTTCCAATATGTCCGCTATAAAACTTAAAAATTCTTCCATCTTTCTATCCTTTACCCGACTTATTCAATCACCAGATCTTCCCAGTCATCGACAGGTACTAATGCAACGTAGGTTTTTCCGGTATTGATCGTAATCTCATTCCCCTGCGCGTCATAATAACGTGTCGGAGACGTCATGCTGGTCTTCTTCCATGATACATAGAGCGCCTTGCCGTTTGTGACGTAATAGCCGTAACCACTGCTGATGCAGTCAAAGATCATATAACCGTGTTCGTCATACTGTGTATAGCCGCAGCTCTGAATCAGAAGATTCTTAAAGCACAGCTGTGCGTTGTCATTGCCTGGATCTACATGGGCTTTGCCGTACTCGGAATAATAGTAAAGCTGATCATCCGCATTGTACTCCAGATAAGATCCGTTGTGCGGGAATGGAAGATCTACCATATTTGCATCAATCGCATCATCCGGATAAGATGTCCCGAGATCAACCGGGTTGTTCTCATTCGCAAATTGATAATGT
>CAUCOL010000330.1 GCA_958444395.1 uncultured Lachnospiraceae bacterium | reverse complement strand
GGGCATCCGGGACTGATGACCTGTCAGGGCGCACAGCTATTAAAGAAATGTGATGCAGTGATCTATGACAGGCTGGGGACAAGTGAACTGTTAGATCTGGTACCCGGGGAGGCTGTCAGGATCTATGTGGGAAAACAGGCTGGCGCACATTCTAAGAAGCAGGAACAGATCAATGAGATCTTGCTGCAGACAGCGAAGAAATATCCGATCGTCGTGCGTTTAAAGGGAGGAGATCCGTTCGTATTTGGCAGAGGTGGGGAAGAGGTGCTGGCATTGCAGCAGGCAGGACTTCCTTTTCAGATCGTTCCGGGTGTGACTTCTGCTATTTCCGTACCGGAGCTGATGGGTATTCCGGTAACGCACCGCGATGCAAGCCGCAGCTTTCATGTGTATACAGGCCATACGAAAGCAGGTGCACCAAACAGTCTGGAGCATATTCACCGGGCAGAGGGAACCAGTATCTTTCTGATGGGTCTGTCCCATTTATCGGACATACTGGAGCGTCTGCGATCCGAAGGGGAACCGGAGGATACACCCGTCAGTGTACTTTCCAACGGAACGATGCCGGGAGAGCAGCGTGTGACCGGAACCGTGGGAAACATCGTAGAGAAGGTCAGACAGAGTCAGGTGGCATCCCCGGCGATCATCGTAGTTGGAGAGACGGCAGCGTATCAGTTTTATTCCGGCGACATCGGCGCATTAAGCGGCTTAAAGATCGGTGTTGTGGGAACGGATGCGCTGCGCCGGAAGATGCGGGAGCAGCTGGAGCCAAAAGGAGTCCGGGTGTTTGATCTGTGCCGGATGCAGCTGGAGGTACTGGAAAGTGAACCTTTTATGCAGGCACTGGAGAAAATCGAAATATATGGCTGGATCACATTTACCAGCCAGAATGGGATCCGGGTATTTTTTGAGGCGATACGAAAACGACAGATCGATCTCAGACGGCTGGCAAAGGCTCGTTTCGCAGTAGTCGGAAGTGGCACGGCAGAGGCGTTGAGAAGACAGGGGTTTGCACCGGATTATATACCGGAGGAATATACGACAGAGGCTCTGGCAAGGGGACTGACAGATCGTATACAGCCGGGCGAAAAACTGCTGCTTCCCCGTGCCCGACAGGGTTCCCGGCAGATGGTGCAGATCCTTTCAGAGCATCGGGTGGACGCAGATATTATTCCGGTGTATGATGTAGTGGGAACCAAAACAGAGAACTGGCAGTATCTGAATGCTTTTGATATGATTACCTTTGCGAGTGCATCCGGTGTAGAAAGCTTTGTCCGGGAAATGGGACAGGACAGAGTCGCAGACTGGGAGAAAAGCCGCAGGCAGAGCGGTGTGCGGATCGGTACGATAGGAAAAGTTACGGCGCAGGCACTGGCGCAGGCAGGGATCCGGGCAGACTGTATTCCGCCACAGTGCGATCTGAAGCATCTGATCCGGGCGATTGAAGAGACTGCGGGGATCGAAGGCAGCGACTGCTGTGAGACAGAGGAAGAAAGACAGGAAAGGTGACGTATATGATACGATTAAGAAGACTGAGAAATAATGAAAATATACGAAAGATGGTGCGCGAGACGCATGTGATGAAAGAAGATCTGGTGTATCCGGTCTTTATCAAAGAAGGAGAGAATGAAAAGATTCCGGTGGATTCCATGCCGGGGATCTATCAGTACAGTATTGACCGGTTCCGGGAAGAACTGGATCGTATTCAGGCGGCGGGGATCACATCTATCCTGCTGTTTGGCATACCGGAGCATAAGGACGAATGTGGCAGCCAGGCATATGCCGAGGATGGTATCACACAGCGTGCCATTCGTGCGATCAAGGAGTGGGCACCGGATCTGATCGTGATCGCAGATGTCTGTCTGTGTGAATATACCTCGCATGGTCATTGTGGTCTGGTAGATCATGGAAAGATCCTGAATGATGAGACATTACCGCTTCTGGCGAAGATGGCAGTATCGCTGGCAGATGCCGGGGCGGATATTATCGCGCCGTCTGATATGATGGATGGTCATATTGCAGTATTACGAAAGAGTCTGGATGAGAGTGGACATAAGGATATACTGATTATGGGATACAGTGCAAAGTTTGCTTCCGGTTATTATTCTCCATTCCGCGATGCGGCACATTCGGCACCGTCCTTCGGCGACCGCAGAACCTATCAGATGGATCCGGCAAACGGCAGAGAAGCATTGCGGGAGTGTGATGCAGATATCGAAGAAGGGGCAGACATCATTATGGTAAAACCGGCACTAGCATATCTTGATATCGTGCGCCAAGTACGCGACCGGTACGAGCATCCGCTGGCAGTCTATAATGTCAGCGGTGAGTATTCGATGGTAAAGGCTGCGGCTGCAAATGGCTGGATCGATGAGAAAAGGATCGTGATGGAGAATATGACGGCGATGAAACGTGCCGGTGCAGGCATCATTATTACATACCATGCACTGGATGTGGCAAAGTGGCTTTCAGAATAGAGAGGATGAAGAGGAATGACAGAGTCAGAAAGTTTATTTGAACGATCCAAAAAAAGGATACC
>CAUCOL010000329.1 GCA_958444395.1 uncultured Lachnospiraceae bacterium | reverse complement strand
TGTTCTTAACCAGAGAAGCAACGGTAGAAGGTGAGATCGCACAGCCGGTACGGCTCGGTACATTGTACAGTACGATGGGAAGTGTTGTTTCTTTGGCAATCGTACTGTAATGTGCGATCAGACCATTTTGTGTTGCTTTATTGTAATAAGGTGTTACCAGAAGTAAGCCGTCTGCACCGGCATCCTGTGCAGCTTTGCTCAGTTCAACTGCTGTTGCGGTACAGTTAGAACCTGTACCGGCAATGACAGGAATACGGTTCTTGACACGTTCTACTGCAAAACGGATCGTTTCAACGTGTTCTTCTTCTGTCATGGTAGCTGATTCGCCGGTTGTACCACAGATAATGATAGAATCCGTCTGTCCTGCGATCTGCTCTTCAATCAGCTCATCCAGTTTGTCGTAGTTGATCTCCAGATTTTCTTTCATTGGTGTAATCAGGGCAACACCGGCGCCTTTAAAAATAGCCATAATAATCCTCTTTTCTGAGCGAATACATTGCGAAGAGGTGAAGAAAAATCCGCGCAGACGGTTTCTCTTCTGCCATCACAGCTGTCTGCTTTCGCCCGGGAGCAGACAGCTGTGTAACAAATATGGTATTCTCCCTATTTGTTACACGAATCTCTTTTTTTGTTTCTATAAAAAAGAGACGGTTGCGTGCCGTCTCAAAAATACTGATCTGTATTCCGTCCGATAGCACTCCATCCAATGATGACAGTCATGTCGTTCTTCACGCCATGCCCAAGATATCACCTGTCAGGCAGGAGATACTTTCGGCATTTTCTCCTTTCAACTGCTATCAACTGCCCCTGAAGCATACAACAGAATACTATTAAAAAATGCGACCTCTATCCTTTTTACTATTTCATTGCTAAAAAGAGCATAGCACGTGGTATACTAATTGTCAAGAAGGTGATTTGCTATTTTTGCACACCTTTGTTATTATGAAAAATAGTAGCTGTTTTGAATCCATGAGAATCAGAGAAAGGATATCAGATGCTGATACGGCATGATAGAAACTGTCGGAAAGAAGAGGAGAATGGGACCTGGAACCGTCAGGAAGGGTCGTTATATATAACAGGAAATGAGGAGTTACATGAAATATGGTGAAGAACATGTAATACAAAAGGAAAAAGAGATAGAATCCGGAAAGCAGCAGCTGCATAATAAGCTGCATATTGACGCTGTCTGTATCAATCTGATCGTATTGATCGGACTGGTGGTGATTTGCGGCTGCTGTGTGCTGGGGGCAGTGAAAGGAATCTTTGACAATGCACCGCAGGTCAGCGAAAAAGAGCTGCTGTCGCAGGGGAAGACCTCTGTATTGTACGACAGCAGAGGTCAGAAGATACAGGAGATCAAAGGAACCACGGCAGAGCAGACGTATGTAGGACTGAATCAGATCTCGGATGCCTTGAAGAATGCTTTTATTGCCGGAGAAGATGCCCGTTTTTATCAGCATCATGGTGTTGATCTGAAGGAATCTGTCCAGTCCCTGTTTGCAGATGTATCGGGCGGAACAAAGGAGCAGGGGGAGTCAGGCACGATCACACAGATCCTGCTGCAGAATCAGATCATTGGGAGTGATAATTCACGCTCTGTGTTCTCAAAGATCCGGCGTGAGATCGAAGAACAGTATCTGGCAGTTCATCTGGAGCAGACCTATGGAAAGGATAAGATATTGGAGTATTATCTGAATACGGTCTGCCTGGGTGATAATATCCTGGGTGTGCAGGAGGCGGCATATCAGTATTTTGACAAGGAGGCATCTTCCCTGAATGTATCGGAGGCAACGGTACTGGCAGCCGCCGGACAAGATTTTGAACAGTATGACCCGGTGAAACAGGAGGCAGCCAATGCGGTGGTCCGTGAAAAAATCCTAAAAAAAATGCTGGATCAGGACTTTATTTCCGAGGATGAGTATGAGGATGCCCTGGGAGATGATATTTATAAAAAGATCAAAACCGTCGTACAGGGAAAAACAAAAGACGTACTGGAAACAGATTCCTATTTTGCAGAGGCGGCGATCAAGCAGGTGATTCACGATCTGAAGGAACGTCTGGGGTATACACAGACACAGGCATATAATACGGTATATCACAATGGAATCAAGATTTATACCTGCCAGGACACGCAGATCCAGAAAGTGTGTGACCAGGTGATTGATGATGACAGCAACTATCCGGATGACAGTCGATTCTATCTGTCGTATGCGCTGACGGTTCGGGAAGAGAACGGAACTGTTGCCGAATATACGGAACAGAGCTTAAAAACCTATCTGGAAAGCGGAAAACAGAAGGTGTCATTGTATTTTACCAATCAGGAAAAGGCAAAAAAGCAGATCCACCGTTTTAAAAAGATGGTGTTACAGAACGGGGGCACGATCCTGTCAGAGGAGTTGGATTTTATCCGGCAGCCACAGGTGTCGTTTGTTATGATGGATCATACGACCGGTCAGGTAAAGGCACTTGCCGGAGGGCGGAAAGAGGAATATATCCGTTCCGATGGCAATCGTGCCGTGGACTATGTCCGCCAGCCCGGGGAGGG
>CAUCOL010000328.1 GCA_958444395.1 uncultured Lachnospiraceae bacterium | reverse complement strand
TATCCTCATCACGGCGGATCGCATTCATATCTGTATACAGACCCTCACCGTGACCAAATTCATATTTCTTTAACGCATATCTCTTCCATTTTGCAAGAGAATGTACGATTTCAAACGGACGGTCATTCTGTTCTTTTACACCAAAAGAAACCGGTCTTTCCACACCGTTCAGATTATCATTGAGTCCTGACTCCGGCTCTACAAAAAGGGGAGCTGATACTCTGGTTAAATGGAGATTTAATGCCAGCTCTCTTTCAAAAAAATCTTTTACTGCTTTAATCGCTACCTGTGTTTCTTTGATTCCAAGTTCGTCTTTGTAATTGATCGGTTCTAATACCTGACTCATTTTATCCTCATTTCTGTACACAATCACATTTCTTTTTCAAATAAACGCTACTGCATTCTGTGTACGCAAATACAGAAGTTCACGAATGCCATACCTGCCCGGTATGGCGACCTGATTTCAATAATAAACCATTAAATATTATAACAGATACTTCGCTACAATCAACTAATTTTTTTCATAGGAGATCTGTCCCTGCTCTGTAAAGATTCTGTACGGCATGTTACAGATTCAACAGCCGCTCACACAGTGCCTGTTCCTCCGGCGTATTCCGGCTGTTGCAAAAGGTCACCTGCCCGGCCTCTGTCCTGTCACACAATAAGTCTGCCTCCTGCAGGCGGCGGCGCATCTCGCGTGCAGTACCTTCTCCTCCATCGTAGATCGTAACGGCATCTCCCAGCACCTGCTGGATCATTCTGCGCGCAAACGGATAATGCGTGCAGCCCAATACGACACCATCGATCGGCTGATCCTTGACCGGCTCAAACAGATTCTGCAGATATGTTTTCAGATCTCCTCCATCGAGATTGCCTTCCTCTACAAATTCCATCAGTCCGGGACACGGCAACGGAACGATCTGTGCATCCCGTTCATACCGTTTCATCAGCCGCTGAAACTTTTCCTGGCTCAGCGTCATCGGCGTTGCCATGACAATGATCCTGCCTCCCGGATTCTGTACGGTTGCCGGCTTGATCGCCGGTTCGATCCCGACTAGCGGAAGCTGTGGATACATCTCACGCAGCACGGCAACTGCTGCACTCGTCGCTGTATTGCAGGCAACGACAATCGACTTTACCCCCTTTTTCAGTAAATAATCAACATTTCGTATCGTCAACACACGTACTTCTTCTAATTTTTTCGTTCCATATGGTGCATTGACGGAATCTCCCAGATATATGTAATCCTCATGGGGCATGGTCTTTAACAATTCACGAAGGACGCTGATACCTCCGACACCCGAATCAAACACCCCAATGGGTTGTTGTTTCCTGTCCATTGTTTTCTCCAATCTTCCTGTTTTTTTATGTTTATCATAGCACCATTTCTGCTTCGGTGCAAACAGAACCATGATGCATTTATATCTCGCTTACCACCAGAATATCATTTTCCAAAAGCACGGTTCTTCCATTCGGAATGATCACCTTCTCTTCCCTTTTCAGCACCAGTGCCAGCTTTCCTTTTCCGAGCGGTATCTGTGCCAACGGTTTTCCGATCCATCCGCTGTCTTGTTCGATCTGTATCTCAGACAGATGCAGCCCCAGATGTTCTTCCGGTGATAACGCACTCAACACGATCCGGTCTCCTGCCCGGATCGTTGTATGTCCGTTCGGGATCAACCGCTTCTCCCCCCGCAGGATCAACACCAGCAGAAGATCCGGCAATGACGTTATATCCCGGATCTTTTGATTGACCCACGGATGGTTTTCTTTCACGACAACTTTTACAAACTCGACCGGCATCTCCTCCGAATAATCACTGAATGTTTTCATGACGTTGACATTGTCATCGATCATATCCAGACGACGTGACAGCCAGCCAAGCAACGTTCCCTGCAGACTGATAGAAAACAGCACAATAAAGATCACAATATGAAAAATATCATTCTTGGTATAGGCAGGACTGACGGTAACCATAATCGCAAATACAATGGAAGCAGCCCCTCGCAGTCCCGACCAGGCAACCAGCAGCTGCTGTGGCAGCGGACAGCGAAAAGGTGTCAGGATCAGAAATACAGACAGTGGTCTGGCTAGCAATGTAAGGAATAACGCGATCGCCAATGCCGAAGGAAAAATCGCCGGCAGCTGTGACGGAAACGATAACAGTCCCAGCAGAAAAAAGATCAGTATCTGCATTAGTCCGGTCAGTCCGTCAAAAAAGTGCACCAATGACTTTTTAGCAGGCAGCTTTTGATTGCCGAGAATGATTCCGGCAACATAGACACTCAGATATCCGTTTCCCCGCAGCAATCCGGCAACCGCATATGCCGCCAAAGCGACAGAAAATACAAAGATCGTGTCAAATCCATCTGCACCCGCACGTACATTTCGTAAAACGACTCCCGCCCCCAGTGCACACAAAATACCAACAGCTGCTCCGGCAGCGATCTGTGTAAACAGCATCCGAACCAGCGCACCCCCACTGAAGTCACCGCTCATGATCCCCAGTAGGATCACCGTCAGCATATACGAACACGGATCATTGCTTCCAC
>CAUCOL010000327.1 GCA_958444395.1 uncultured Lachnospiraceae bacterium | reverse complement strand
CAGAGCCTTTATAAAACGAAAATGCTCTACGAATGGATGCTCCTTTGATAATCCGACTTTACCGACAATATATGTATCATCGACCATCGCATCCTCTCCATGAAAAGGAAGTCCCGTCTTTGTAGTGGTGTGACCAATCCCATCAAATCCCCACATAAAATCCAGATGCCAGGTAGCCCGACGAAACTCGCCGTCTGTGATGACATGATAGCCAAGCTCTTTGATCCTGGCTACAAGCTCTGTGATCGCCTCATCTTCAACTTTCTTTAATGCCGCATAATCAATCTTTCCCTCATCAAACTGTCTTCTGGCCTTCTTTAATTTTTCAGGTCTTAAAAAACTTCCGACAAAATCATAGCGAAACGGTGTTTTTAATGTACTCATTTTTTATCCTCCTGTTCAGATCGTTCCTTTAAATAGAATGCATTGAGTATATCAGCTTTTCGCTTGATTGAATAATATATATATTTTTACGTTGTTCATAGTTTAAAACTATGGACAGATTTCTCTTTCTGTATCATATCGTATTTATATCACTGCCATATGTCCACACGCCAATATAAGTTATCAACGTTTTTACCTGTTTGATGATAGACTATGATAATACAGCAGAAGCAGCAGGTGCTTATTCAACCCCTGCTGCTTCTATCATTTTATCCTTACATAAATAATTAAAGAATGCGATCACCCTGCCAACTCCCAAGACAGATATAACGGTACCGATTCCTACACCGATCAGACGATGTGCAAAAAATTAATCCGATACGGTTTCCGGTCTTGATGCATGTATAATTTTCCGTATCCTTCTCTTAAAAAAGATCCAGCATATTATCCAGATAAATGTCTTCCCGCACCGAAAGCTGATATGCAGGCTTCGTCATATAATAGAGTATAAATTCTAACAACAGCGCACTTCCCAGCCCTCTTCCTTCAATCTTAAAATTCGAAAATCCCATCGGAAGGTAGACATTTACAATATCCTCGACTCCTATAAATCCGGGATTTTTCATTGCCTTTGAAAAACGATAGCCTCCGGCAGCGTCCGGAGCAGTACAAGAATGATCCGGACAATCCTCTCCCAGATTCTGACGGCTGACAGTCTCATAACACTGCTTCCTGTCTGCACATCCAAACCAGCAGCATTCATTGCATAAAAATTCTATTTTTGCTTTCTGTTCCGGCGATAATACCTCCAGCCGGTCATAGCATTTATTCAGACGAAAGTCCGGCACAACATAACGAAAGTCCTCCCGTTCTGTCTCCTGTATCAGCTGTCGGAAATCTGTTAAAACCTTCGTTGTCGAAGACACATAATAAAGCCCCGGATACTTCTTTTTCAAATACTCCAGTAACAGATCCGAATGTACAATGACACCATTTTGCATCTTTTCCTGTCTCTCCAACAAAGCGCATAATGCATTGCACTTTCTATCTGCCAGATGCTCTATTTTTAGCAGCGAATTACTAAAGGTCAGACGGGCTGAAATGCCGTATTCCTGCATCAGGGCGATCACCTCCTCCGGATCATGGTCTCCGGAACCGATACGTCCGCCACCCCAGATGCAATCCTCCGGCGCACCATAAATTGAACCTATCGTACACCAGTCATAAAAATATTCTCTATGGGTACGAAAGAGCGGCAAAAAAACACGGTACAGCTCGAATTGTTCAAATAATCCGGGGAGATGATAATATGCGATCATTCTCCTGGGCTGCTAGATATCACTTTTCCGGTATTCCAAAGCATGACCGTTCTCTTCGCTGCATTCAGCCGCTCCTCTTCTGAATGAAAGTCGATGGTAACAGAATGACAACCACATTCCATACACATCACATAATAGCCACAGCCACATTCTTCTTCTAACAGTGCCCCGCCATCACATAATGGGCATTCGTTGATATCTAACATTTCTTCGATGTTCATATTGTTCCTCTTTTCCTTCTTTTTTTATTATTCAGATATAACGACAACATCCCATATATTCTAGCATGAACCGTCTTCTTTTACAATCCGCATTGTTCCAATGTCTCATCTAAATGATCTGAAACGTGGTCACTCCGCCTGTCTGAGCCGGTCAACGATCGTCAACCGACCGGCAAAATGATAGATAATGCATGGCACCAATGCCCCGATCAAAGCAAAAAATACAGTGGCAGATAACACCGGCCAGATCGTATAACGGAACCGGAAGAACCAGAACATTTTTTCAAATAAGTCCCCTACCAGCGGCTCTGTCATGCCGGCAAATACGATTGACAGGATACCGGCTGCCAATGTATAAAGCAGTCCTTCATAAATCAGCATCCGTCTCAGCTGCTTCTTTGTCATCCCTACCGACTGCAGTACAGCAAATTCCCTGCGTCTTGCAAGGATCCCCATCATAATTGCATTGAAAAAGTTCAAAATGCCAACCACCGCGATCACACCGGACAATACACCACCCAGAATTAAAAACATGCCGCGAAATGCATCAAATTCTTTCTCATACGAATATTTTGATTTGAATCCATAGATTGGTTCCTCCTGCTGTGTATACCGTTTTAAATAGCGTTCCA
>CAUCOL010000326.1 GCA_958444395.1 uncultured Lachnospiraceae bacterium | reverse complement strand
ATAACAATAGTAATAACAATAACAATAATAATAGCAGCAACAATACAAATACCAGTACTTCAAATAACAGCAATACGGGCAACAAAAATAACACCGGTACGAATGCCGGAAATACAAATGCCGGTACTGATGCAGAGACACCGAAGGATGGAACGAAGGTTACAGATAAAAAGACAAAATCTGTGTATGTATTTAAAAATGGTGCAGTCGTATATACAGGCACAACGGATGCCAAAGCAAAAACAGTGACAGTCAAAGCCAGTGTTACGGTAGATGGTGTTACTTATAAGGTTACGTCGATTGCCGATGGAGCATTCCGCAAAATGAAGAAGCTGACAAAGGTTACGATTGGTGCCAATATTAAGACAATCGGGAAAAATGCATTTAGCGGATGTGCTAAACTTACCACTGTAACGGTTGGAAAGAATGTAACATCAATCGGCAACAAGGCATTTTATAATTGTACTGCTTTAAAGTCGGTTATTATTCCTTCCAAAGTAACAAAGATTGGTAAATCTGCCTTTGAAAAGTGCAAGAACTTACGTACGATCACGATCAAAACACAGAAATTAAAGCAGAGTAGTGTAGGTGCGAACGCTTTGAAGGAAACTGCAAAGAATGCAACTGTAAAGGTACCTGCAAAGAGCTTACAGGCTTACAGCAAGTTCCTGTATAAGAAAGGATTAAGCAAAAAAGCTGAGATTGAGTAATGTCTGCGTGATTTTTCAGAAACGCTGAAAAGACAGTTTTACGCCAGAAGCGGAGATATGGAAAAACTGTGCGTGCTGATCGCCGGGCTCAATCACACGATGTAAAGAAAGTGTGTGCGTTTATCGATTACATGGGATAAACGCACACTTTTTTGCATTGTATGCGAATGAAATTTTAAAAATATTCGTAAAATCTCTTGACATATACGTTAGTTAAGACTAACATATATACGAACGAAATGAACAAAACATTCGCATAAGACAGGAGGTAGCAGAATGTATATAGAAGGAACGAATCTGGTAAAAAAATATGGAACTGGGGAAGCGACAGTTTATGCACTGGATCATACGGAGTTCTGCATGGAACAGGGCGAGATTGTTGTGATATTGGGACCGAGCGGAAGTGGAAAGAGCACACTTTTAAATATCCTGGGCGGTCTTGACAGACTGACAGAGGGCAGCATGGTGGTAAATGGAAAGCATCTGGAGAAAATGTCTGCCAGGGAACTGGAGATTTACCGCAGGGAGAAACTTGGTTTTATATTCCAGTCTTATAACCTGACACCGGATCTTACGGTGCGGGAGAGTATAGAGATGACGGCAGAACTTGTCAGGGATCCGCTCAGTGTAGACCAGCTGATTGAAAATCTGGGACTTGGTAAGCATGCGAAGCATTTTCCGAAGGAGCTTTCCGGCGGACAGCAGCAGCGCGTAGCGATCGCCAGAGCAATGGTTAAAAAGCCGGAGCTGCTTCTTTGTGATGAGTTGACCGGTGCCCTGGATACGAAATCCTCACGGGATGTATTAATGAGAGTACAGAATATGAATGATCTATATAAGACAACGATCGTGATCATTACACATAACCTGAATATTGCCGGGATGGCAGACCGGATCATCCGGATCACGGATGGCAGGGTGGTATCTAATGAGAAGAATGCAGATAAGAAAAGAGTAGAATAGGGCGGAAGGGAGGATTACCATGATAATGAATAAAAGAGCTGTACGCAGCGTAAAGAAAAATATTTCATTTTATCTGATCAGCAGTATTCTGACAGCAATGACAGCCATGCTTATCATAGCAGCGGTATCTACAGGTCATAATCTGACAAAGGTGGTGAGGGATTTTATTGATAAATACCGGGCAGAGGATGCAGAGTTTGTCACATATAAGCCGTTGTCGGATGAGGAGATCAGAAAACTGGAGAAGAAGTACGATGTGCTCCTGGAATATAGCCGTTATAAGGACGTGAAGGTAAAGAATGGCGCATTAAAAGGGGCAACGATCCGTGTATTTGATCTGCCTGAAAAACTGAATCTGTGTGAGGTAAGAGAGGGGCATAACCCGGGTGCAGGGGAAGCTCTTTTGACACAGGATTTTGCAGATGCACATGGGGTAGGAGTCGGCGATACGGTTTCTCTCGGAAGATATTCTTATAAGGTGTCTGCCTATACCACAAAGGCAGATTATATCTATATGCTGGAAAAGCCAACCGGCTATATAGATAATGAGAAGTTTGCGGTAATGGCAGTGGATCATAGCGAATATGATAAGATAAATGCAAAGGAGAATGGATATTATTCGATCCGGTATCAAAAGGATAATTCCAAAGAGGTACGGGAAAAGCTGAACAGGGATTATATCATTGCAAGCTATCTGACAGCTACATCAAACACAAGAATTTCTATGCCGGTGAATGAAGGAGATGCTGTGACGAATATGGCTGTAATGTATGCTCCGGTATTATTTATCATTATTATCACACTGATCGTTATGGTACTTGGCAGAAACATAAAAAATGAGCAGTACCTTCTTGGAACATTTCTTGCGCTGGGCTTTTCAAGAAAACAGAT
>CAUCOL010000325.1 GCA_958444395.1 uncultured Lachnospiraceae bacterium | reverse complement strand
TGAAATGATGGGACGGATCACGGATCTGCCTGCTTTTGCAGGATGCTTTGTACCATTCTCTCTGAACTCAAAAAGGATTTATATACGGGATGAACTCCTGCCTGCCAATGAGGGAAAATGGGAATTTATCCGGGAGAACAGACAGCTGTGCGCCCGTCGGCTTCCGGATACGGCAGAGGTGTCAGAACGGACCGATATCAGTACCTTTTTTGAGCAATGTATGCAGGATAAAAAATGCTTTCTGAATGAATTGGTCTGAGAACGAGTTGACAGATAAAAAAAAGATGGATTATTATTAAAGGAACAGGAAACAGACAATGCTGTCCGGATAGTGGGATAGTGTTGCAAATGGGTTATTTGTGCCTGCATCGAAAGGTCTGCAGGCAATTGAAAGATATGAGGATGATATGACAAAAGCAGAAGAACTGGCGAAGGAACTGGATAAACTGGAACAGGGCAGATCCAAATACGTATGGGATGAGTGGGAAGAGATTATTACGGATCAGTTTGAAGATGAAGCGATCACCAATGAGGAGTACGATGCATTGATGAAGCGTCTGATGGACATTGATTGTGAATTGTAAGCAGCACAGAAGGAATGAGGAAAAATATGGATAGAAAAATACCACAGGATGAACTGGAATATCGCAGGTATGTGCAGCGGCTGGCCCGTCGTGAAAGACGACGCAGAAAGGTGATGATCGCACGTACGGTAACGGCAGCAGTGCTGATCCTTTTACTGGTGCTGTTTAGTCTGTTGATCCGTATGGGGGTTCATGCGATTCAGGGCAGCAGTAAGAATAAGACAGCAGATAAAAAGATCGAGCAGACGGCAGAGCCGACGATCGAGCCGCTGGATTATTCTGTGCCGGAGGGATATGAAATCTACAGTGAACAGCTGGAGGCTCTGCGGACAGAATATCCGGATGTGGAAAATATATTATTAAATCTGTATGAATATCCAGAAAGTCTGTTAAAGCTGGTGGTTAGCAATCAGGAGACAATGTCTTTTGTAGTAGATTATCCAAAACATAAATCAGACAGTAAGCCATCCGGGACGATCACCCAGGAGGAGCTGGAGCAGGGGATTCCACGGCTGCAGCAGTGGGACAGCCGCTGGGGCTATCTGAAATATGGCAATGATATGATCGCGATCGATGGCTGCGGTCCGACCTGCCTGTCGATGGTATGCTCCGGTTTGCTGCAGGAAGCTTCGCTGACGCCGGATGCTATGGCTGATTTCAGCATTGACAATAATTATTATACGGCAGCATCCGGCTCAGCCTGGTCACTGATGTCCTCCGGTGCCAGAAAGCAGGGTCTGCAGGCAGAAGCTGTTGTGATCAGTGCAGATAATATACGCAGCCAACTGGAAAAGGGACATCCGATGATCTGCAGCATGAAGCCGGGAGATTTTACAACGACCGGACATTTTATCGTGCTGACCGGTCTGACAGATGCCGGAGAAGTGACCGTGAACGATCCGAACAGTATTGCAAGGAGCGAGCAGTCATGGGATATGGACACATTGGTGCCACAGATCAAAGCGGGTTGGGCGTATACAACAGGTAGTTGATTTCAGTATGGAATCATCGTATAATAGCAATAATTGTAACTGTACTGGACAGACTTACGCAGGATGGAGGCAGCATATGGATAGAACAGATGGTCTGGGTATAAAAATAGATAATGGAGAGTTGGAAACCAGTATGATCCCGGAAGATTTCACAGAGCCTTCCGTATTATATGACAAACTGGTTCAGATGATTCGCAGATATCATCCGTCAGATGATATTTCGATGATCGAAAAGGCATACCATATTGCAGATGGAGCCCATAAGGGACAGCTGCGTAAGTCGGGTGAGCCATATATTATTCATCCAATCTGTGTGTGTATTATTCTGGCAGAACTGGAGCTGGACAAGGAGACGATCGTCGCAGGAATGCTTCATGATGTTGTAGAGGATACGGTCATGACAAGTGAGGAGATCGCACAGGAGTTTGGCGATGAAGTAGCACTTCTGGTAGATGGTGTCACGAAGCTGACCCAGTTAAATTATGTTGCTGATAAGGTCGAGGTACAGGCGGAGAATCTGCGTAAGATGTTTCTCGCAATGGCGAAGGATATCCGAGTGATCCTGATCAAGCTGGCGGATCGTCTGCATAATATGCGTACAATGCAGTATCAGACTCCGGAAAAGCAGAAGGAAAAGTCAAGAGAGACACTGGATATCTATGCACCGATCGCAGACAGACTCGGTATTTCCAAAGTAAAGGTCGAACTGGATGATCTGGCATTCAAATATCTGGAGCCGGATATGTATAATGATCTGGTAGCAAAGATAGCACATGGCCAGGTACAGAGGGATGAATTTATCAAGCAGATCGTTAAGGAAGTACGCAGCCATATCGAGAAGGCAGGTATCAAGGCAACGATCGACGGACGTGCAAAACATTACTTCAGTGTTTACAAAAAGATGGTTACACAGAAGAAAAAACTGGAGCAGATCTATGATCTGTTTGCTGTGCGTATTATTGTGGACACAGAGAGAGACTGCTATACGG
>CAUCOL010000324.1 GCA_958444395.1 uncultured Lachnospiraceae bacterium | reverse complement strand
CATCCGCCATAATCCGCGCGTAAAGCCCAGGCTGCCAGACAGCCTGCCGCCAGTACCCCCAGTCCGAGCAGAGTCTGTCCCGTCAGGCTATTTACCAGGGGATACTTTTTGCTTTCTTCCCAAAATGCGATTACAGCCAGTCCGATCCCCAGCGTAAATAATACATTCTGTGACTGAAAGGATACCAGACGATGCATGATCGCAAGATCATACGGAATCTCTGAAAGAACTGCAAAGAAAAAAAGCCGCTCCAAATACCGGATTACATTCTGTGTAAAGAAAAGCCCCTGTACTATCATGTAACAATACAATGGAAATGCCAGACGACCCACCAGCCGAAGTATCATATAAAGCACCGGATATTCCGCCTCCCGGATCAGAGCGCATGCAATGTGATCGGTCAGCATGGTAAGCACAGCAATCAACTGCAGTTCCTGCCGACTGATTGTTCTGTTTTTTATTGTTATGTCCATATGCATGTACCTTTCTGAAAAATATGACGAAATACCTGCATCCACCAATAGCGATAAGTAATAAACAGAAAAAAACGCCAGATAAAATCCGGCGTCTCGGGTTGGGCTGTTAAAAATAACAGTAACAGTCTGTAGGGGAATCGAACCCCTGTTTTCGCCGTGAGAGGGCGACGTCTTAGCCGCTTGACCAACAGACCATTTTCGCTGACGCTTTACTGTGCCGCGTCAACAATCGATACTATACACCATCTTCAAACAAAATGCAAGTACTTTTTTAATTTTTTTTATATTTTTTATCGAAAGTACGCATCCAGTCCATCTGCCATTCCCTGTACCATGCGTTTCTGCAGCTTTTTCGTCTGCATTTTCTGATCTTCTGACGGATTGCTCAAAAAGCCCATTTCAATCAATGTAACAGGGATCTTACTCCAGTTTGTTCCGGTCAGATCATCCCGTACAACCAGCCCTCTGTTTTTGATCCCGGTCTTTTTACAATAACTGCGCAGTATCTTATCCGACAGACGTCTGGAAGATTTACTCAGCTTTCCGACGTATTTGTTCTGCGCAGACGGATACAGTGCCGAGGCACCTGTTACCTGTGAAGACGTCGAACTGTCTGCATGCAGACGGATATAAACAGACGCACCGCTTTTATTTGCTTTCTGCGCTCTCTCTTTATTGCTGATATTTACTTTATTTTTGGTACGGATCATGACTACCTGATAGCCACGGTTCTCCAGTTCTTTCCGGAGTTTTTTTGCCACGCGCAGTGTCAGCTTATACTCCGGCGTATGGCTGGAGACTCCCGTCGCACCACCTGCCACCTTTGCCTTTTTGGTCGCAGATCCCGGTCCCACCGGCTCTGTCCGGCTGTCCCCCACTGCCTGGTGCCCGGCATCGATCGCAACCACCTTCGCTGCCTTTGCCGCCTGTACGTGCACCGATGCACTGCCGGCTGCTGCCTGCACGCCCAATGCCAGAAGCAGTGCCGCTGCTAGCGGCTTATATTTTTTATCTTTTTTCATATGCATCCTCGTTTCTGAGCAACGGAATATCATCCGAGCGATCTGCCTGTGAAGTTTTTAATGAAATGTACCGAATTTTGAAAATGGGTAGATCCGTAAAACTGCCTTTCCGGCAATCTTATCCCTTGTGACCGGTCCAATCTCCTGATAGCGGCTGTCTTCACTGACTGCACGGTTATCTCCCAATACAAAATACTCATCGTCACCCAGCTTCAATGGCTCCTGTGCAATTCCCGAGTTTGTCATCGGGTCTTTTCCGTAATGCTCTGACAATGCCTTTCCATCAATATAGATCTTGTCACCAACAATCTGAATCGTCTCACCCGGCAGTCCGATCACACGCTTGATATAATATGCCCCATTTTCCTTTCCAAATGGGTAAAAGACAATCACATCAAACCGTTTCGGATTCGAAAAATGATACGAAACCTTTTCCACCAGCAGATTATCCTCATTCTGCAGTGTATTTTCCATAGAAGTCCCATCTACGATCGTGCGCTGTACAACATACTTTGGCACAAAAACGATACAAAGCACGATCACTGCCGCATAAAGACATAACTCCAGTACGACACTGCGGATCTTCTGCCCGCGGGTTGGTTCCTGCTCCTCTTCTGTCGAATCCTGCGCAGCGGTCTCTTTGCCCTCTGTCTCCGGATCCAATGCTTCATAATCCTGCTCTACGATCTCTTCTGTAGCATCTGACGGTTCCTTTTGCATGAACGTTCCCCCAATTTTATATTATTCTTCCGTGAATGTAAGCAGTTCTTCTGCTTCTGCTGCCTTACGGGCTGCCTTCTCAGCCTTTCTTGCCTCTGCTTCCGCTGCTTCTTCTTCACTCAGAATATGGATCTTAGACTTTTCCAGTTCATCAATTGCGATGGATAATGGCTTTGGACATGCAGCATCTACCATTGGATGTGCCCCGTCGATCAACTGACGTGCTCTTTTGGAAGTAGCCAGTACGATGGAATAACGGCTGTTGACTACCGGTTCCTCACCTGACTCTACCTCACTGTTTACTACCTGCATTAAATCTGTATACGATGGATGTAACATAGTATTGTTCC
>CAUCOL010000323.1 GCA_958444395.1 uncultured Lachnospiraceae bacterium | reverse complement strand
CCTGGCTGGAGCCATTTCTGGTGCTGTTTGCCCTGCCGGGACTTTTATATCTGACGGATCGTACGGCTTCTTAAGACTTCTTTGTGGAAAAGGAACTTGCGGTGTTACTTCTTTATGGCTCTGGCAACAGAGAGTTCCGGTGGACAGTATGGGATCAGTGTCGCCTGCAGGGCATGGTACAGGTCGGATTTGCCCGGCCATACGGTATCCAGCAGACGGTTATTCTGATCCAGCTGATGATACCAGGAGCCGTGCGTGTGATCCAGCACAGTAGTGTCAAGATACTGCATAAACTTTGCATAGTCCATAGCGTAGTTCGTTTTTCCGGTCACATGCCATAGTACGGCTGAAGTATTGATGGCTTCTGCCAGTGTCCAGTGCATTCGGTCGTGCACAACAGGATGACCATTCCAGTCCGTCGTATAGACGAGCCCAGGGGCACCGTCTGCGTTCCAGGCATCGCCGACAGCACGGTTATAAAGTGCTTCGGCAGCCGTCAGATATGGTGCGGCTTTCAGTGTGTCCGCATGATAGGTCGACAAAGCCCACTGGGTGATCAGACGGGCCCACTCGATCCCATGTCCGGGCGTAGCACCATAGGGTTTGAACGGATCATCCGGGTGGTCCTTGTTACAGGACAGATCCGGTGTCCAGTCCTTTGTAAAATGCTCCGGAATACGCCAGTCGTTGTCCTTTGCCCAGGCAAGGACATGGTCAATGATGCGTCCGGCACGTATGCGGTAACGTTCGTCCCCGACTGCATCTGCGACTGCCAGAAAGGCCTCTACACTGTGCATATTGGCATTTAAACCGCGGTAATCATCCAATCTGGTAAAGGCTGTGTTCCATGTATCACATGACAGTCCTTCTTCTTCATTCCAAAAACGCAGATCATATAGTGTAAGTGCTTCCTGCAGCAGAGCATTCGCTTCCGGAATCTTTGCCAGGATGCCGGAGGTGGCTGCCAGGATCACAAAGGCGTGTGCATAACACTGCTTGTCCGGTAAAATCGTATCCTGTGCCGTACGTCCTGCATACCATCCGCCGTGCACATCATCGTGCAATTCTCCACAAAGCCCCTTTAGGGCTGTCATAGCCAGTGCATTACTGTGTTCGTAGCCCAGTAGGCTGCCCAGGCTGTATACATGCGCCATACGGCTGGTGATCCAGGTCTCGCGGGGACGGTCTGTCCAAGGGGTACCATCGTCACCCAGGTAGTAGGAACTGCCGCCGGGTGAGGCAAACTTCTGACCAAAAGCAAGCAGATCTTTTCGGATCTCTGCTAAAAATTCTTTATTCTGTATCGTATCAATCTGATACATCAGTGGTAGTTTCTCCATAGTAATCCTCCATTCCGCAGATGTATTACGATAATTATATCACAAATTCGCAACACAAGAGAACTTGTTCTCTTGTGCAGAATTTGTGAACGACAAAATCATGAAGCACAGCATGTGCCAGATGCGAAGCATCTGGATTTTGGAGTAACAAAAGCACAAATTCGCAACACAGGAACATAGCTACTTGACAATGCAAAGTAGCTATGTTATTTTAATATCATACTACTTGGTATTACAAAGTAGACTGCGCAGTAAAAAAATAACGATCCAATCTCCGTCAGGAGAAATGAACGTGGAAAGGATGTGAAGATAGCATATGGAGGATTCACAGCTTTTAAAAGGCGTTTTGGAAGGATGTGTGCTGGGTGTCATCCGGCGGGGAGAAACCTATGGATATGAGATATTGTCCGTGCTGGAGGAAGCAGGCTTTGAGGGACTGGCAGAAGGAACACTCTATCCGGTGCTGACGCGCCTGGACAAGAAGGGAGCGATCACATGCCGAAAGGCAAAATCACCGCTTGGACCGATCCGAAAGTACTATAGTATCACACCGGAGGGAGAGGAGCGGTATCAGACATTTTGTGAGAACTTTTACCGGCTGGTACAGCACACGCAGAAGATTATAGAAGGAGAGGAAGGGTAATATATGACATATACAGCGTTATCAGGAAAATTACAGGGAGAATACCAGAGGATCTTTGACGAGGTAGAAGCCTACGTCATGATTAAGGAGTATATTGGGGATGAGAAGGAAGAGATGATGATGAATCTGCTGGATCTGCTTCTGAGTGCACAGGAGGATGGAAAGGAGCCGGTAAAGATCGTCGGCGGGGACATACCGGCATTCTGCCGGGAGTATTTTTCAATGTATGACAGGAGAGCGAACCGGTGGGAAAGAATATGGAATATGGTAATTCTCTGGGCGGTCTTCGCATTGGCAAATTGTGCGATTGATCTGGCATTTGCCGGCAAGGAGATGTTGAAACAGCCGTGGCAGCTTACGACGGACATGACCAGTCTCATCTGCTGTATCGGTGTGGCTCTGGTTGGCTCCGGAATCCTGTCACTGGTCCTGAACAGCGTCTATCGCGGAAAAACCGTACGTACACAAAAGATTACCCGCATTATCATGATCATGGCATTTGTTTTTGCGGGGGCAGGCGTTATGCTGCAGGAGTTCCTGAAACCGAAGATTATATTTCCTCTGTGGCCGGTCGTAGGGATTCATGTTGTG
>CAUCOL010000322.1 GCA_958444395.1 uncultured Lachnospiraceae bacterium | reverse complement strand
CCAGGACGGTGTTTCGGTGCAGGAGCTGGAAAAAAGATCGGTTGATATTATTCATACCTCCCCGTCCCATCACTTTCCAACCGGAACAGTCATGCCGGTCAGCCGCCGTTATGAACTGCTCGGCTGGGCGGCAAAATCAGAGCATCACTATATCATTGAGGATGATTACGACAGTGAGCTGCGTCTCGGCGGAAAGCCGTTTCCGACACTGCAGAGTATCGACGTTTCGGACAAAGTTATCTATATGAATACCTTTACGAAAACACTTGCCTCCACGGTACGGATCAGCTACATGGTGCTTCCGCAGACATTAGCGGAGAAATTTTATCGCGAGCTGTCGTTTTATTCCTGCACCGTCTCCAACTTTGAGCAGTACACACTGGCAGAGTTTATTGAGAATGGCAGTTTCGAAAAACATATCAACCGGCTGCGAAACTATTATCAGAACAAACGAGATCTGATTTTACAGGCACTCGAAAAGAAGCCGCTCGGTGATTACGTGACCATCGAGGAGGAAGAAGCCGGCGTTCATTTTCTGATGCATCTTCGCACGGAGTTGAAAGAAGAGTCGATTGTCACGCAGGCGAAATCCCGTGGTGTGAAATTAAAGCCGCTCTCCGGCTATTACGCAGACACAGCGGAGGCGGCAAAGCAGGAAAATACGTATGTCATGAATTATTCCTCCATTGATCCGGCAGCAATGGAGCGGGCAGCGGGAGTGCTGCTTCATATTCTACGGGCGCATATGACGGAAAACACATTTGAGGGAGAGATGAAAAAGAGCCAGGAATAATCATAAATTGATCCACAAAAATAACTGCAGGGAATGAGCTTCTCTGATGCCCAGCAGTTTCTATTACAAACTCATAAAGGAGAAAAGCATATGACGAATCGTGAAATGATGGAGATTGCCATGAGGCAGTCTGCGGAAGATATGGGATGCCGCGTGGAAGATTTCAAGGCGGACAAAAATGTTGTTGTTCCCATAAAATTAGGAAAGAAGGCCCGCAAATATTTGAAAGAGCCTATTACCTGCAATCTGGTTTCCTATGGAAATAATATCATGGCGGCTTCCATACCGGAGACGATGGATCTGGTGTCTGCGTATGTAGACAAATTCGAATTTTACCACTGTTTTGAGACACCAAACATGCATTGGCTGAATGAACGTTTAGTTGAAAAAGGGCACAAAATATGTTTCATGGCAGAATACTATCTGCCGGACATCAGCCGGATACCGACTCTTTCCTGCGCCTATGTGACACGAGTATTGACACAGGAAGATTTTGCGGATTTGTATCGACCGGAATGGGGCAATGCGCTTTGCGAAGATCGGAAGAATCTGGATGTACTTGGCGTCGGCGCATATGACGGAAGCACGCTGGTGGGACTTGCTGCCTGTTCTGCCGATTGCGACGATATGTGGCAGATCGGTGTGGATGTTTTGCCGGAATACAGACGAGAGGGGATTGCCTCTGCACTGACAAGCAGACTTACAAAAGAGATCATAAACAGGGGTAAAGTACCGTTTTACTGTACCGCCTGGTCTAATGTCAGATCTGTAAGAAACGCTGTTAAAAGCGGTTTTATTCCGGCATGGGTAGAAATGACTGCAAAACCGGCAAATATTGTTGATGAGATGAATTTATGAAGGAACCTTCCCTGTCGATTCCCGCTGAATCAGCTGTGCATGCAACAAATACGTACTGATTGGGATGTGATTGAGAAGACTTGACAATGCAAAAAATCCACTTTTTCCGAGCTCCAGCCGATCTTGTCTGATGGTTGTAAGGGGCGGTGACGTACAAGCAGCAATCGGCAGATCATCAAATCCGATAATGCTGATATCATCAGGAATCTGGAATCCCAGCTGCTGACATTGCGTGAGCGTTGCACTAGCAAGGGTATCCTGGTTGCAAATAATAGCAGTGATTCCGTTTTCCAGAAAACGGGGAAGATGCTTTTCCATACATTCTGACAGATAATAAGAACAGCCGATCGCAGCAGGAGAAGTCTTCAGTCCATGCTGGTGCATGGAACGGAGAAAGGCAGCATGGCGTGCCTGGAGAACCCGGGCACCGAGGGAGCTGCTCAGATAGGCGATCTTCCGGTGTCCAAGTCCGGCAAGATAAGAGACGGCAAGCTCCATTCCCTCCTCATTATCAATACCTACATAAGCGGTGGAAGGATTCCCTACTATATAGTTGTCGAAAAGAACAGCCGGTGTGCGGCTGATTTTAAAGTCTTGAATCCAGGGATCGCTCAGGGAAAAGCCGACCACAAAAGCTCCTATATAATCATGCTCCAGCATAAAAACATCATAATGCTGGTTTCTTTGGGTCTTAATATCAACGGGTACAATTTCAACATCAAATCCGGCAGGTTCTGCCATCTGACGAAAACCCACCAGGATATCATAGGCAAAATGATGCGGTTCCTGATACCGCATATTTTCTTTTTCTATTATAATACAGACTTTTTTCGTTGGTTTCTTATAACGCCGCAGCTTCGTATAACCCAGAGCTACGGCAGTTTCCAAAACCTGTTTCCGTAAAGCATCGCTGATATCAGGCGCGTC
>CAUCOL010000321.1 GCA_958444395.1 uncultured Lachnospiraceae bacterium | reverse complement strand
GCCATCCTCATAGTACTGTGTACAAGCCTCTGTTGTTACAGTGAAACCCTGTGGTACAGGAAGACCGATCTTAGTCATCTCTGCAAGGTTAGCGCCCTTACCACCAAGTAAGTTACGCATGGTCATGTCGCCTTCATCGAACATATATACCCATTTGTTTGCCATTGTAAAGTTACCTCCTATTATTTGTAAAATTATAGTGTTTGATATCGACAGATGGACGCACTACGCCCGCGGACTGCCACATCGCTAGGAACAGTATAACACACTCTTCTATTCTATGAAAAGTATTTTTCAGAAAAAAGTATTTTTTTTATTTATCTGGATCGTCATCTACGTCATCGCCCATGTACTCGCGGTTTGTAACACGCTTTTTATCACGATTTTCCTCGACTAGCCGGGATAACTGCTCTTTTACCTCAGACGGCTTTTTGATATTCTTGATCTCAAAGTCTCCCATCGATTTATCCGCAGAAGACACCCGGATCGTGCCGATACCAAAAATCCGCTGAAGTAATGTCCGGCTCAGGCTCAGATCCAGGATGCGGTACAGACGCACCTCATCCTCTACTGTTTTCATCAGTCCTGTGTTGATGAATAATCTGTCTTCTGATAATGCATAGGTTGTAAAGGTCCACGGCAGCCCCAGTGCATTTCTCTTTCTGTCTTTCCAAACGTATTCCATACGAATCCTCCTTTTCTGTAAATGTACTCTCAGAATCTTCTGAACGAAGAATTTCGAGATGAATTTTTGATATATAATGACATTTTCGCAGTGCGTACACGGTGTGTACGACGAGAAAATGAAAGCAGTATATCGGAAATCCAGCCGAAAGGATTCGTTTCGAGAAGATTCCAAGAGTACATTTAATACTTAACGGCTCATCCACCATCTGCAGATACGTACATCCCCAGATGCGGTCAGTTTCAGTGTACCTGTTTTGGAGGATTTATGCAATGCCTGCTGCCAGCGTTGTGTATCCAGAGGTATCCGGATCTCTCCAAAGCCCTCCCCGTGGCGCATCCGGTCTGCTGCCAGAAAATCCTGCCGGGAAGCGTCCATCGAATCCATCGATACTCCGGCTGCCCAGCCTTCCTCGATCACCAGCGCTCCTTCTCTGCCGGGCTTTTCCTTGCTGAAGCTGCCAATCTCTCTGTTATTCCAGAATACATGCACTCTTGCCTTTGGAGCCATATCGGCATCCAGCACCAGGTACTCCGGCCATGCATATTCATTCTGGCCTTCTTGGTTCTCACTGTCATTCTTGCCTGCAACATCACCTGCTGCATTCTCATCTGCTGACGCTTCCAGTGAAACGGCATCATACTCCAGACACATGGCATGATGCAGCGAACGTGTACATGCACTGTCCCAGCCCATGTGTCCTTCCCACAGGATCATATTTTCACTCCGGTCATAATGATCAGCTGCTGTGACATTCCAGACATCCCTTGTTCCCCTGGCTGTTCCCGTCAGCTCGATCGACGCACGCAGTCGGATATCTTCTGAAGAAGCCGCTGCCTGTATCTCATAGGTTCCCGGCTCTAGCAGCATGGTGCGCTGCACGACATCGTAATATTTCAGATCCTCTGTCGGTATTTCAAAAGTAACTGTACGGGTTTCTCCCGGCTGCAGCTGTTTGATCCGCCGGAATGCCTTCAGACGATGCTTTGCCCGCTTCACCGCAGACTCCGGCTTCGCCGCATAGATCTGTACGACCTCATCCGCTGTCACTTTTCCCTGATTTGTAATGTCTACCGATACCTCCAGAGTCACCCGGTCACACAGAGATACCTTCAGATCCTTATAGACAAAGTCTGTATAGGACAGGCCATGTCCAAACGGATAGAGCACCCCATCCTCAAAATACTGATACGTGCGTGGATGCTGAATGATATCATAATCATTGATGTCCGGCAGCTGTGCAGTCTCCTGATACCAGGTCATTGACAGACGGCCTGCCGGCGCACTTTCTCCATATAATATATCTGCCAGTGCATTTCCAAGTTCCATACTTCCGGATGCCATACACAGGATGGCCGGGATTGTTTCTTTCTCCTGACCGATTGCAAAAGGCAGACTGGATACCAGAACAAGCACGGTATCCGCATTGGCACGGTATACGGCATCGACCAGTTCTCTCTGATAGATTGGATATTCGATATCCTTACGATCCACTTCTTCCTTACAGTTAATCATCGGATTTGGTCCTGCCACGATCAGTACGCAGTCACAGTCTGCTGCCGCCCTGGCGGCCTCTTCCCAGCCACTGCGTACCAGTACCGGCCGGAAGGCAAGCTCCTTTGTCTCCTCCTGATGCACGGTATATCCAACAGCAGATGCATCCTCTGTCGGTGCATTTTCATCCACCGGTACACGCAGACGTTTTCTTTCATCGATGTAAAATGCTACATCGTTCCAAGTACGGATCGTCAGGCTCTTTCCCTGCTCCAGTGCCTCCCGAAAAGAATCTCCCTCATAGGAAATGCGAAAAGCTTCTTTTACAAACCAGCCAAACGCCTCCTGGGAAGTCGCTGTCACAATACCTTCCCGCAGTTGATCGTTCTCGTCTCTTCCGTCCTCTGTCACAAACAATGCACCGGTCGTCCGGCTCCGAAGTGTTGCCTGCGTATGATCCCACAGGC
>CAUCOL010000320.1 GCA_958444395.1 uncultured Lachnospiraceae bacterium | reverse complement strand
TGTGCTCCGGATCCATATTCCGGATCACCCGTTCATCACACGCTATCTCAATATCTACACAAAACAACGCATAGGCAATCCAGCATAACGGCTGAAACCAATATGCCATAAGGAGTACAAATCCCAGTGGTTTCCACAAATAATCTTTCCTTTGCAAGTGTGCTCTTTCATGTAATAATACATGTTCTTTCTCTGTCTCCCCGATCGCCGACGGCAGATAAATGCGTGGACGGACCACTCCGAGAATAAAAGGCGTCTGTATTTCATCACATAGATAAATATTTTCCCGGACAGGCACTGACATTCTGACGCATCTATATACCCTCAGATAACTTAGAACCGCATAGACTGCCATGCCAAGAACACCAATCCCCCATATGATTGTCAGAATGTGCAGCAGATGTGTATCTATTACGCTGTTTTTCCGTACCAGACTCTGATACCATTGGTTCAGGGTCTTCAGCTTTGTCTTTAACAGACCGGTATGCTCTTGCCGCTGATTCTTCCCCTGCTCTGTCTGATCATTCTGTCCCTGCTGCTCCCTCTTCTTCTGATCGGTCTGTCCCTGTTGCTCTGTCTTCATCCGATCGATCTGTCCCTGCTGTTGCTCCCGGGTTTGAGCCGTCTGTTCCTGCCGATCACATTGCCCCTGAACGGATGACTGCCTTTTCTGTACCGGGAACTGACCTTTTTGTGCCTGCAGATTACTCTGGTTCTGTCCGTTTTCCTGCTTACCCTGCGCCAGAACCTCAGTATCTGCTGATCCCACGCCGGCACCGGCGTCTACCCGGATTACATCTGCCTTTATCCCCAGACTATACGGGCTTTCTACCATAAATGGACAGGCAAGCCGTATCGCAACCAGCCCCCATAACAGACAGATCGTCCACTTCGGTACTCTTTTAAACACCAGCCGTAATATGATAACCGCAGCAATCAGGATAGATGCCTGAATGCTTCTGTTCAGTAACTCTACTAATAATTCATTCATACTAATCTCCATTCCGCAGACGCTTTGTTTCAAAGGAATCGATCATTTTTCGGATCTCTTCCACTTCTTCTTTGCTTAACTTCTTCCGTGTTGTAAACGCTGCCAAAAATGCCGGCAAAGATCCTGCAAATGTTTCCTCCACGAACTGTTCACTCTGTGCCGCTGCAAATTCCTCCTTCGTCAGACAGGCACTTACAATGCCCTCTTCATTTTGAAAAATCCCCCGCTTACACAATCTCTTGAGCATCGTGTATGTCGTTGACTTCTTCCAGGCAAGCTCCTTCTCACATAACTTTACCAGCTGTCCGGATGGAAGCGGTGCATTGCGCCAGATAATGTCGGCAAACTGCGATTCCACCACACCAAGTTTTAATTCTTCCATTGCACATTCCTCTCTTAACATAGGTCTACACGCATTAGACCATTTATTTACATTCAGTTTACTATCATTAGACCGTTTTGTCAATCCTATTTTTTATGCTATAATTACTAATATGTCATCTATATATTCTATTTTTTCCGGAAAGGATTTCAGAATGAAAGAAAAAATATTTAATATTATTCAGATTGGAGATAAGAGCAACCGGATCAGCCGCTTATTTGATATTTTTATAACGATTACTATTTTTGCAAATATTTCTGTCACTTTTATGGAGACCTTTGTAGAATTATCTTTCCTGACCCCGGTTATCAAAACAATAGAAGGCATTACCTTAGTGATCTTTTGCATAGAATACATCCTGCGCATCTGGACAGCCAGTTATCTCTATCCGGAAATGACGACATGCCGTGCCCGTCTGCGATTTCTTTTCTCCTTTGATGGAATCGTTGATTTGCTGACAATCGTACCTGTTGCTTTTTTATCCGGCTTCGTTATCTTTCGAATGCTCCGCGTTGCCAGAATATTTCATCTGTTCCGTTTGAATGCCAAATATGATTCTTTCAACGTTATTACCACGGTACTGTATGAGAAGAAAAATCAGATCATTTCCTCCCTGTTCATCGTCTTAATTCTGATGCTGGCAAGCAGCTTATGTATGTACAGCGTGGAACATGAAGCCGTCGTTTCATAATGCAAATAAAAAGGGCTTCCCTATTCTTAGGAAAGCCCTATAAAATCTAGCTTTTTGTACTTACTAGCAGAAATTACTCGATGATCTTAGCAACCTTACCAGATCCTACAGTACGTCCACCTTCACGGATAGCGAAGGTAAGACCCTGCTCCATAGCGATTGGGTGAATCAGTTCGATTGTCATCTCTACGTTATCACCAGGCATGCACATTTCTGTACCAGCAGGTAACTCACAAACACCAGTTACATCAGTTGTTCTGAAGTAGAACTGTGGTCTGTAGTTGTTGAAGAAAGGAGTATGACGTCCACCTTCATCCTTTGTCAGAACGTAAACCTGAGCTGTAAATTTCTTATGGCAAGTTACTGTACCAGGAGCGATCAGAACCTGACCTCTCTCGATATCTTCTCTCTTGATACCACGAAGCAGAGCACCGATGTTATCACCAGCCTGAGCCTCATCAAGGAGCTTACGGAACATCTCGATACCAGTTACAGTAGTCTTTGTTGTCTCTTCCTTAACACCAACGATCTCTACTTCTTCGTTGAGATGAAGAACACCACGCTCTACTCTACCAGTTGCAACAGTAC
>CAUCOL010000319.1 GCA_958444395.1 uncultured Lachnospiraceae bacterium | reverse complement strand
ATGGTACCAAAAAATATGCGGCAACGGAACTTGTTAATTTTACGGATGGAAAGAAATTTACCCAGAAGAAGCTGACACTGTATGCACAGTGGATAGCGGGAACTCCTACGGAAGAGCCTGAGGAAGAAACAGTAACTGTAACCTATCATTCCAGATACCCGGATGGCACGGATATTGTGGTTACGGACGAGGTATTAAAGAAAAGTAATTATACGTTCAAGACTTATGAGCAGTGTGGATTTTATCCGCCGGCAGGCTATGCAGTGGGAACAGACTGGCTCAATGCCGCAGGAAGCCATTATTTTTCACTGGGGTATACAATTCAGCAGATAACAAGCGATTATGATCTTTATGCCTACTGGCAGGTAAACCCATATACGATCCATTTTGATGCGAACGGCGGAAGCGGATCTATGAATGATATGGTGGGACTGCAGAGGAATGTAAGATACAATTTAACAAAATGTGCATTTACCTCACCGAATAAAGATTATACGTTCATTGGATGGGCGTATTTTCGTGGAAGTAAGACCGCAGATTATAGTGATCAGGCATCTGTGATAAACGCAGCACCGATCAACAGCAATTATGTGACACTGTACGCAGTCTGGGCAAAGCCATACCAGGTGAAATATATAGATGGAATCATTGGATATGGCGGTAATGTGGATCAGAAAACATTATCCGTAGTGCGGACAGATACCTGTCAGTATTATACGCACTATGACATTCCGGCTATTACACTTCCGGAAAGAGAAGGGTATGAGTTTGTTGGTTGGGGTTCACAGGATACAGCAGATAAAGTAACAGGATACTATCTTAACTATGCAAAGGCATTGGCAGATAAAAACAATAATACGATCCGTAACATTGTAATGCATCAGGATAAGATAAAGCAGACGAAAGGCTATTATTTTGGAACGAAATTCTACCTGACACCGAATGGAAGTTCTGCAGATGAGTCTTCCGTCACATACGATGCACAGCAGGACTGCAACGTAGTCAGCTTGTATGCGATCTGGAAAAAAGTAAATACTTATCATATCTCTTTTGTGGAAAATCAGCCGTCAAAAGCAAAAGTAACCGGAAATATGGAACCAATGCGTAACTGCCGGTACGATACGGAATATACGCTGACAGCCAATAATTTTGTATGTACAAGCACCGATACCAGTAAGATCGTGGAATATAAATTTATGGGATGGGCTACAACACCTACCTGGTATCAGCAATATAAGGAAAAACATCCGGGTGTTAACATCCTTGCTTATACATGGAACAGCACGACGGATCCATCCATAGAAGGAACCTGGTACAAAGATTGTGCTTCCATAGAGCAGAAGGAACTGGATGGCGGCGGCAATATAAGATTATATGCACAGTGGGATATTGTTAAGGACTATGACTACTATGACATATTATTCAAGCCGAACGGTGCAAGCGGATCCATTACAAATGTTTATGGCAGTAATAATAGTATGAGAAAGCTCGCTTTTGATACGCAGTATGATCTTCCGAATCCACAGCATACCGAATGGAATCAGCTTGCTTATACAGATAAATACGGAACAGAACAAGAGATAAAGTTTGGTTATACGCGGGAGAATTATAAATTTACCGGATGGAACACGAAAGCAGATGGAACAGGAATCAGCTTCACATATACAGAAGAATATGGTCATGTATTTGCCAAACCAAAGATCAGGCTGTCAGATATTTTTGATCAGGTAAAGTTTCAGTTCGGAAATCAGCTGGTTTTATATGCGCAGTGGAAATATGACGGATATGTCGTTCACTATAATGCAAACGGTGGAACCGGCTCCATGGATGATGTAACTCTCAGGTCAGATTTTCCGATTACACACGTTAAAGAATGTGAATTTAGCAGAACCGCTTATAAGTTCGTATACTGGACATTAAATGCAGATGGAACAGGAGGAAAATTCAGGCCCGGAGAAGGTCTGAATGTCAGGGATATCCTGCGTGCTATGCGGTCTGATGGGAATGAAATTACCCTGTATGCACAGTGGAAAGTGGCAGAAGCTGCCTATACGGTCCGCCACTGGAAACAGAAAGCAGAGGGCAATGCAGCGATCCACAATGCAGATAACTACGATCTTGCAGAAACAGAAACCGGAAAGGCACAGATCGGAACCAATGTAACACCGCCGGTAAAAACATATGCCGGATTTGTAAGTCCTGCTGTCCAGACAGGAACAGTCACGGAAGATGGAAAACTTGTGATCGACTATTTTTATGAAAGACAGTTTTACAACGTGACGCTGCATGCCGGCACAGGCATTGAAACAGTTCTTGGAGGAGGTGCATACCGCTACGGCCAGAGTGTTACGATCGATGCATCCTTAAAGACAGGATACCACTGGTCGCACTGGTCCGGTTCGTTTGACCAGGGTACAAAGAATTACACGTTTACCATGCCAATGTCAAATGTGGAACTGACCGCAAACGGGGAAGCAAACAAATATACGATCCATTTTGATCCAAACGGCGGAGCCGGGCATATCGATGATATCATAGCAACTTACGATACCGATATAACACTGCCGGATATCTGGAAAGCGGATGGAACGGCAGCCTATGAAAAATATACCCTGGATGGAGTAAACGTCACAGGAGATGTGATTTCCGGAGCGATTCCAAGGAGCATGATGGCAGGCTATGAGGAAGAAGAACCGG
>CAUCOL010000318.1 GCA_958444395.1 uncultured Lachnospiraceae bacterium | reverse complement strand
GGGAGGCAGCATATGAGTGATATCACAGAATTTGAAAAATATGGATTTGAACAGACATCGGCAGGACCGGCTGTCCCATATATTGGACAGTGTTTCCGGTATATAGAAGAGCCTCTTCTGGTGGTACAGCTGACACAGGATGTGCAGCTGACACAGTTAAAAGAAATCAATCTACAGAAGATTTTTGGCTGTTATTATGTGTTGACCGTGTATGAATCCCAGGAAGAGGTCAAGGTTTCTTTCCTGAGTGAGACAAGGGAGATTCGAGCATTAGAGTTTCTCGACTATATGCTTCCGGAGTTTGGTCTGATCAAGGGAGAAGCAGATTCTGCCCGTGGACAGATCTCGTCCGTGATCCTGAAGGTGAAGATGGCATCAAAGGAATTAGACAATATCCTGGAATATTTCTTATACCAGACAGACTCCTATTTTGGAGAATGCCAATGTATTGATGCATCGACCTTTGCGGAGACAGAAGCAGAAGAACTCGGGCGCATGATGCGCTATAAGAAGCGCAAAACCGGCTGGGCATATGTTAAGAGTACGGATGTAGCGCGGCCGGGTCAGCAGCTGTGTGTGAAAAGTCTGGAAAATGAGGGCGGCGTCGTGATTACGGCGGCAGAGGATGCCTATATCATGATCGGCTGTCGAGGAGAGGTATATGACATCACCAGAGAAAAGTTTGAGAGTACCTACGAAGCATCTGATGAACCACTGGATATTTTTGAACAGATGCTGGATTTCATACCAACGATCGAGACTGTGCCACAGGGAGAATACATGAGTATAGATGAACTGGCACACGTATGTTATCCAAAGGGCGACTCTGCGATCTATGCCTGCCCGCTGGATCATCGGATCAAGGTATTTCCAGTCAATGGAAATCAGGAATACTTCTTTGGCAGACCGGGGGATTATCTGGCGATCCGAGAGGATGACCGGTATGATATCTATGTGATCCAGAAGGATATCTTCGCACAGACCTATGAACCATCTGAGGAGTAACCCGGCAGACCGGCTGGAAAGAAGATCTATCCCGTTGTCCTGTTGGAAACGTGTACGGAGAATGTCCTATGGCACCGTGTGATAGATGGTCTGCAGAATCTGCTCGACCGGTTCCCGGTAGTCGCGCAGGATCCAGGTATTGAGTATCCCCCAGAGAGCATGCGAATAAAAAGCATCTGTATAGAGAGCAGAAGGCAGTGGCTGTTTTGGCATCACAGCCGCTGTACTGGCAGGCTCTGGCTGAGGATATGTTTCTACACCTGCCATGTGACAGATTTCCTGCACAAGTTCATATAGAATATGCTGCTGGCCGGCAGCATATATCGTTGTATTCAGCACCCGGATACTGTAGAAAAACTGCAGACAGATCCGGGTGTTTTTGATCGAATATTTTCTCGAGGTGTCGAGGGGATGTGTCTGACACCAACGTTTCCACAGCATTCGGTACTTAAATAAAAGAAGTTCCTGCCGGGATCCAAAGTTGCGAAAATACATGGAACGCCCCACTCCTGCCAGCGACGTAATCTCAGCGATCGTAATCTTCTCCAGAGGCTTCTCCTGCATCAGACGCAGCAGAGCATCTCCCATGCATTCCTTCAAAAACTCTGTCTTCAAAGCACGATTCGACATATGCAGTCTCCTTTCTGTCCATAAAACCCGTTGTCCCAATATCCTGTCGGAAACAGAGGATTTCGTGTTTTTTCTACTGTTTTTAATATAGCAGATGGGTGGCAGGGAGACTGTCATTATTGAATATTATTTTTATACTATCGTATGCAAATGATATTTTGAAAGGGAAAAGTTTCTTTTGGAAGAGGAATCGTTGACCGGGCGGAAAAGGGCATGTATAGTGGGTGCTACCAGCTGCGGAGCAGGTATGATTTGTCAAATAGCATATAAAATATTTGTCCATATGTACATTCAGACAAAATGTCTGAGGGGCATGTAAGCAGATATCAGGGGATTATAGGCTGTTTGTTGCATGGAAAGCATGTCTTGACGTTCATGATATTGCATCACTCTCACCTTAATAGATAGACGGTGCGGACCGGCTGAATGATACCTGCTTTCGTAGTGGTAAGAAAAAGAAATTTGCGGGAGTCGGAGTATTCTGCGACTCATAAGATAAAAATAGGTTATAAAGTATATGGGGATCTGGTACCTGGTCCGGATGACCGGACTGTGTGTCCTGTACCAGTCACAACTTACCCATGTGAGAGCTGATGTAGTTATTTTCTTATGTTCCCCCTTTTTTTACATATAACATAAGACAGCTGCCCCATAGTTTATTTTTCTCATAGGAAGATGCCACCCGGATACCGTGTTTCTGTGATTACCCCATATTATTTCACAGGAGAAAAACACGTTAGAAGGGTGGTATTTTTTGACAGCTGCCAGGAAATATGATAAAGTAGCAAAAGAATAAGGGAATGAGGTTCTCCCTTAGTACAGGTGCGACGGAGTGAGATGTTGCGCCGGATACTAAAACCGCGTATTAAGCTGATGACTTCTGTGTGACAGACACAGGGTTACCAGCTTTTTTGCATTATAGGAACCTTTTCGTTTCCTATCTGCGATTTCTTCGACGTGAAGCGTCTGCGGAATGGAGGTTATCATGAAAAAAGAGAAAGAAAAATGTATTGTTTTTTGCCGGTATATGCTGCTGGCTGTTGTTGTGGGTGTACTGGCGGGTTCGCTGGATGCGG
>CAUCOL010000317.1 GCA_958444395.1 uncultured Lachnospiraceae bacterium | reverse complement strand
GATCGAACAGTTTCTGGCGGTGCTGGTCGGTATGGCGGACTCTATCATGGTGTCCAGCGTGGGCGAAGCTGCAGTATCAGCGGTTTCCCTGGTGGATAATATCAATGTATTGCTGATCGGACTCTTTTCTGCACTGGCAACCGGTGGCGCTGTCGTGGCAGGACAGTATATCGGCCACAGAGAGCATGGAAAAGCCTGTGAAGCAGGAGAGCAGCTGATCGTATTTGTATCGCTGATCGCATTGGTGATCATGGCATGTATCTATGCCGGCAAGTATTTCATCCTGAATGTGGTGTTTGGACAGATCAGTCCACAGGTGCATGCATATGCCGACACCTATCTGATGATCGTTATGGCATCCATCCCACTGCTTGCCCTGTATAACTGTGGTGCTGCACTATTCCGTGTACAGGGAAATTCACGGATCTCGATGATGACCTCATTACTGATGAATACAATCAATATTGTCGGAAATGCCATCCTGATCTATGGGCTGCACAGAGGGGTGGAAGGTGTGGCGATCCCGACGCTGGTATCCCGTTGTGTGGCAGCGGTGGTGATTATATTGCTTCTGCGGAATCAGGATCTGGTCTTACATATTAACAAGCCGTTTCGCTATCATTTTCAGCCGAAGATGGTACGAAGGATCCTGCAGATCGGTATTCCGAACGGAATTGAGAACAGCATGTTCCAGTTGGGAAAGCTGGTGCTGCTCAGTCTGATCTCGACGTTTGGGACGACTGCAATTGCAGCAAATGCGGTCAGCAATTCGATCGCAGCATTTGAAATCCTGCCGGGACAGGCGATCGGTCTGGCACTGGTAACGGTGGTTAGTCAGTGTGTCGGGGCAGGGGATTATGAGCAGGTTAAATACTACACACGAAAACTGATGCTGTATACCTATGCAGCGATGATCGTATTTAACCTTTCCGTGCTTGCCGGACTTCCGGGACTGATGAAGATTTATCATCTGTCGGCACAGACTACGCGGACTACCGAACATATCCTGATGCTGCATGGCATCTGCGCAATGTTTATCTGGCCGTTGTCATTTACCTTCCCAAATACCCTGCGTGCTGCGAACGATGCAAAATATACGATGATCGTAAGTCTGCTGTCGATGTGGTTCTGTCGTATCGTACTGGGTTTTATGATAGGAAAGTATATGGGATTCGGTGTGTTTGGTACCTGGGTAGCTATGATTATAGACTGGTGTGTGCGCAGTATCCTGTTTATCGTACATTACTGCCGTGGCAGATGGATGGAGCGTGGGGCGCTGACCGGTTAAACGCAGAATTTAATAAATGATATAGAAGAAATGGAGATAAAATGAAAGATTATAAGAAAACACCATTATGGGATGTAAGCCTTCCATTAGAAAAGAGACTGGATTACCTGATGGCGGAGCTGACGCTGGAAGAGAAGCTGCAGTGCCTGGGAACCGGCTGTCCGCAGATTCCGCACCTGGGGATTCCGGAGTTTTATGTCGGAGGAGAGGGAGCGCATGGTGTGCAGGCGCGTCACGATCAGAGTTTTGACAGGGGGGAGCCACAGCCAACGACGATCCTGCCAAATCCAATCGGCATGAGTGAAACCTGGGATGAAGAGCTGATCCGGCAGGCAGGACAGGTCGTAGGAAATGAGGCAAGAGGTGTATATGCCAAAGGGGGACATGGCGGACTGTGTCTGTGGGCACCAACGATTGACATGGAACGGGATCCGAGATGGGGACGCACCGAAGAAGCATATGGTGAGGATCCATATCTGGCAGGAAAGATGGCGTCGGCATACATCCGTGGCATGCGGGGAGAGGATCCGTTTTATCTTCGCTGCGGAGCTACTTTAAAGCATTTCTATGCCAATAATGCAGAAGAGGGCAGAACATACGTCTCCTCTTCGGTGGATCCGAGAAATAAATACGAATATTATCTGGAGCCGTTTCGCCGTGCTGTCGTGGAAGGCGGCGCAGAGGGCATCATGACGGCGTACAATGAGATCAATGGCGTACCATGTATCCTGAACCATGAGGTGCAGGATATCGCAAAAGATCAGTGGGGACTGCATCATGTTGTATGTGATGGCGGTGACATGAAGCAGACAGTAAATTGTCATGGATATTATGGTTCACATGCAGAAACAGTAGCGGAAGGGCTGAAGGCAGGCATCGACTGCTTCACCGATGATATTGCTGACATATCCGAAGGTGCCAGAGAGGCACTGCGGCAGGGGATGATCGGGATGGAAGAGATTGACCGGGCATTGCGGAACCATTTTGCTACCATGATCCGTCTGGGACTTTTGGATGCTGTACCGTGCAATCCATATGCTTCCATCGGTGAAGAAGCTCTGAATACGGAGGAAAATCAGAAGATATCCTATGAAATGGCAAAAGAGTCGGTCGTATTACTGCAGAATCAGAAAAGAACGATATCGGGTGTAGAAGAAAAACCATTGCTGCCGTTACATCCTGAGGATTCTATTGCTGTAGTAGGACCCCTGGCAGATGTCTGGTATAAGGACTGGTATTCCGGGATACCACCATATCATGTAACACCACTGGAAGGCATCCGCCGCCATGTGCCAAAGGAGCGTATCCGGTACGAAAGCGGGCTGCCACAGATTATGCTGCAGCTGGCAGATGGCTGGCTTGGTCTGCTGGAGGATGGAAAGACGCTGGGTGTCGTGGATGAGGCAAAGGCGGAGGTATTTGAGGTA
>CAUCOL010000316.1 GCA_958444395.1 uncultured Lachnospiraceae bacterium | reverse complement strand
GATCCTATTCGTCAAATAAACTGTATATATCCAGTGTGAAGTACGTCTTCATACTGGTGTTTACATTGTATGCTGCCCCTACGCCGATACAGGTATAAGGATTTGTCTCACTCAGTACGGAACTCCGGCTGTTCTTCTTGTGAATGTAGGTATTGGCTGCGCTGATGCCATCACTGCAGCCGGAGAATACATACTCACCGGCATACTGATAATCTATGCCTGCTGCTACCAGTCTGCCGCTGTCTCCTTTATAATCTATGCCGGCAGAGTCCTTTGTATCACAATAATCATTCTTCGCCATGTCCTGACTGTGTGTTTTGGCTACATTGTCTGCCTGTGTCGTCCTCGTCAATGTCTGCGGTTTTAATGCACTGTTCTTATATACACGAAATGCCATGAGCAGGTCATAGAGCTGTGCTTCGGCTGATGTAAGCACAGCATCCGTGTATGTACCCAGTTTCGGCTGATTCAGTTTGTCCAATGTATACGCATTGGAAAAAACCTGCACCCCGTATACTTCCTTTGCTCCCCAGTAATCCACAAATGCAACGACGGACGCATTTGTCTGCTTCAGCAGATACGCTGATGTTCCTTTCTTATTTCCATCGGCATCCTCCGCATAATAGTAGGTGCTGACTGTACCTGTGTCAAATCCTTTTGCCTTCAGCCGGCTCTCGGTATCAGAGGATGACACAACAGACGCATAACAAAAGTACGGTGATATCGTGCTCATTCCCACAACCTTTCCATCGGCAAACTGTACCAGAAGATAATTTGTGTAATCTGCAGATGGGTTATAAATGTATTCTTCCATTCCCAGCTGTGAAGTATCTGTCCGATCCGGTTTTGCTCCGGCTGACTGCTCTACCTCCGCCTTCGTCATGCCGATCCGTACAGATATCTTACCCACAGTAAGGGTATCTGCCTCAGCAGATGCCGGTTTGGTCTGACTGGACGTCGTAGTCGATGTCCCCGGCCGACTGCTCGCAGATGGATTTGGAGAAGCTGATGGTTTCGGAGACGCAGATGCCCCCGGAGATGCACTGCTAAGTGGATTTTTGCCGGTAGAAGCATTGGCGGATGCAGATTTGACTGTAACACGGCAAATGTATTTTTTGCCGGCAGATTTTGCCGTAATCTTTGCTGTTCCTGCCTTTTTCGCCGTTACAACACCTTTCTGACTGACAGAAGCAACCTTTTTCCGGGAGCTGCTCCATTTTACTTTTTTGCGTGCTTTCTTCAGTTTCAGCTTTACCCTCGCTCCCGCCAACAGCGTCACTTTCTTTTTATTCAGCCGGATCTTTGATGCAGCTGTCGTCTGTACCGGAGACAGGCTGCCAATGACCAGCACGGCTGCCAAAGCAGCTGCCGTCAGCTTGTATTTATATCTGTTCATCGTATCCTCCCGTTCTGAGCGGCCTGTTACGAAGGGATGGCGCCCGTCCTGTCTGCCTCCGCCCAGGAGCAGACAGCCGGTTCCTGTGTTTCATCCCCGTTCAAAAGATTCTATCCTGCCGGTTCTGATGCCATATCAGCCAGCCGATCAGTCAAAGATATTATAAATATCAAATGTGACAAAAGTTTTGCCGGCATTGTCATACGCTGCACCGACCCCGATATAAGTATACAAGTAGGTTCCGTCATCGTCTGACAATACATTTCCGGATGTATTCCGATTCATCAATGCATAGCGGCTGTCCTGCTTATGAATAAAGGAATGTGCTGCAGCAATACCGGAAGCGCAGGATTCATATTCAAATTCACCTGCAAACTGATAATCAATATCTGCCATCACAAGACGACCTGCATCCCCCTTATAGGTTCCATCGGATCTGCCCTGTGCCAGTGCCTGACTATGCGCCAGTGCCACCTTATCTCCCTTTGCGTCCCGAATCAGTGGCTTCATAGATTTGTACACCCGGAATGCATTCATCATTTCAAAGGTCTGTGTCCCCATAACGGTCAGTACGTCTGTCGTATACGTACCCTTCTTTGGTTGAGAAAGTGTATCCAGTGTATATGCATTGGAATATACATAGACACCGTACGTATCCTTACTGCCCCAGTAATCACTAAATGCGATCACGGAAGCGTTATCCTGCTTCAACAGATAGGCACTGGTTCCTCTTTTATTGTTATCCGCATCTACCGCCTGATAGTATGTACTGACTGTTCCGGTACCAAAGCCCTTTCCCGTCAGGGTGCTGACGCTGTCTCCGGCAGCTACAACATTGTCATAACAAAAATAAGCAGAGATCGTACTCATCCCGACAACTTTTCCATCGGCAAACTGAATCAGAAGATAATTGGTATAGTCTTTCGACGGATTGTAGATATATTCTGTCATGCTAAGCGGCGACGTATCCGTCCGATCCGGTGCTGCTCCGATCGACGCCTTTACTTCTGCTTCTGTCATGCCCAAGCTGACCGACATTTTACCGACTTTTAAAGTATAACTGTCGGCAGAGGCTGGTTTTTCATGACTTGCACTCAGACTGCCGCCCTGCGTCGGCGTTGGTGTTGGTGTTGGCGTCGGCGTCGTTACACTCGATGGCGTCTGTGTCGGTGAAACGGATGGCTTCGTAGTGGCATCCGGTGCACTGCTGACTTTCGCCGTTGATGTCGCATCCGGTACGCTGCTGACTTTCGCCGTTGATGTCGCATCCGGTGCGCTACTGACTTTCGCCGTTGATGTCGCATCCGGTGCGCTGCTGACTTTCGCCGTTGATG
>CAUCOL010000315.1 GCA_958444395.1 uncultured Lachnospiraceae bacterium | reverse complement strand
CGGTGGTTTATCCTTTCTGCCGGTAAATCGTATCGGAGATCGTAAGCTCCATATAGAGGGATGCATAGGCGGAAGCGGAGAGCGTATCAATATAGTTAGGTGTGTATCGGATCCTGACTCCGTTTTTCTGCAGAATGTCGATGGCTTTATTGTAAGCGATCGCAGCCTGTTCTTCGGTCGGATAACGTCCGATGAGCAGGTCTCCGTTGACGTGGATCTTTGCCTGATAGACTTCCTGCGGATGCGTGGCGATGCGGCAGACACCGTTATAACGGTTAATGATCTCAAGATTGGCATAACGCAGATCATGGTCATCGCCATTGATGAACCGGTAATCACGGTCTTTTACAGCAAAGTTTTTGATGCCATAGCGGGAGGCAATATTGACCTGCATGCCATAATCGGATACAAACAGGTGATTGCCCCGGCGCATGATGGAGTGATGCGAGTAATAGAACAGATCATCAATATCAAACAGAAGAACATCCGTGGGTGATAAATAATATTCAAAATATTTATTGCGCAGATAGATCGGTGTTTTGATGTAAAGACCGTTATTTTTACAGTTGGTCAGGATGACCCATTTCTGAAAGGATAATGTGGCAGGTTGTCGGGCAGAAGTATCATCCGGTTCGACCGTGACACCGGTTCGCTGCAGATCCGGATAGTCGGAAGGAAGAAAGAGAGTCTCTGCCTGCAGGAGCTGACAGGCATCCTGATAAGC
This sequence comes from uncultured Lachnospiraceae bacterium, assembly GCA_958444395.1. GTDB lineage: Bacteria > Bacillota > Clostridia > Lachnospirales > Lachnospiraceae > Jutongia. The sequence goes on along the minus strand of CAUCOL010000315.1, from coordinate 2,011 downwards.
CTGCGTAGCCTTTTTTTCGTCTGCAAAGCTGCCCAGACTGATATGTTTATTCTTATAGGTAACGGAAGCACGGTAATAAATGCTTCCGTCTTTTTTCTTTGCCTGAAAAATGCCCGGATGAGCTGCCATAGCTGTCACCTTTTCTTTCTAAGGGCTGCACAGAGAATCTGTATCGGCAGCTCTTTTATCTGTAGATATTATACCGTGTGTCGAAGCGTGGTTCAAATTTTTTTAGAAATTTTTGGGATAAAGCGTATAAAATTTTGCAAAAGTTACAAAAATATAAACAAAATGAATAACCTGTTATATAGTTCCATATACTTTGTAATAGTTTTGTAACAAGTTTATACAATTTATCAGGAGGAAATGGAGATTATTATGAAGAAATCAGTCAGGACTGCTGCTACGATCACAGCAGCTGCCCTATTATCTTTGGGAAACATGGAGAGTCAGAAAGCGGTTGCAGTTGCACCGATCGTGGAGCATACAGGAACCGGCCGGCTGCAGGAACTGCGGAAGGTGCAGACACCGATTCATGGGACAATCTTATATATGGATGCGCAGAAAATGGAACAGTTACGTGAACTCCGCAGTGTGCATGAGAAAGAGTATCGCATTGTCCTGAAACAGCAGAAGCAGGAGCAGCAGCGCAGACAACGCATGGAACAGCTGCAAAAGGTATGTGGAACCTCTGTCAGCACGGAGGATCGCAGGATCCTGGAACGGATCGTCGAGGCGGAGGCAGGAAATCAGGATATTGCGGGACGCTGCCTGGTGGCAAACGTTATCTTAAACCGTGTCAGCAGTAAGTCGTTTCCGTCTACGATACGGGAGGTTGTATTTGCGCCGCGCCAGTTTTCGCCGGTTTCTGATGGACGATACTATTCTGTCACCGTCTCGGATAAGACAAGGGAGGCCGTCAGTCAGGCACTGCAGGGGATTGACCGTTCACAGGGGGCACTTTATTTTATGGACAGACGTTACTCCGATCCGTCAAATGTATCCTGGTTTGACCGTTGCCTGACCCGCCTTTTTTATCATCAGGGACATGATTTCTATAAGTAAAGCAGCAGATATATTCTGCACATAAAAGGACAGGTGATACCGAATGCTTCTTATCCCGATGCAGATACCTGACCGATGTGCGGGCTGTTTTGGGCGTGCCCGGGTTGTGTATTGAATTTGTAGTAGAGATAGTGTATAATAGATGTGCTTTAAACTGACGCAAATGAGAATGGAGGACAATCATGGAACCAATGTACAAGAGTACCAGAAGTGAAGGCAGTACAGTAACTGCTTCCCAGGCTATTTTAAAAGGACTTGCAGAGGATGGTGGTTTATTTGTACCTACCAGCATCCCGAAGCTGGATAAGTCTCTGGAAGAGATTGCCGGTATGAGCTATCAGGAGACTGCCTATGAAGTCATGAAGCAGTTTCTGACAGATTTTACGGAGGAAGAGTTAAAAGGCTGTATCGCAAAGGCATACGATGAGAAGTTTGACACCAAAGAGATCGCACCGTTAGTAGAGAAAGACGGCGTGTATTATCTGGAGTTATTCCATGGTGCAACGATCGCTTTTAAAGATATGGCATTATCGATCCTGCCACACCTTCTGACGACTTCTGCCAAGAAGAATCACATCACGAATAAGATCGTTATCCTGACTGCAACATCCGGAGACACCGGAAAGGCTGCTTTAGCCGGCTTTGCAGATGTAGAGGGTACAAGCATTATTGTATTTTATCCAAAGCATGGAGTAAGTGCGATCCAGGAACGTCAGATGGTGACACAGAAGGGTGCTAATACATCGGTTGTCGGTATTACGGGTAACTTTGACGATGCGCAGAGCGGCGTTAAGGCAATGTTCAATAATAAGGAGCTGGCAGAGGTAATGAACAGCAAGGGATATCAGTTCTCATCTGCGAACTCTATCAATATCGGACGTCTGGTACCACAGGTTGTATATTATGTATATTCCTATACAAGACTGTTAGGAAAAGGTGAAGTAAA
>CAUCOL010000314.1 GCA_958444395.1 uncultured Lachnospiraceae bacterium | reverse complement strand
CAGTAAAACGGCAGATACAGATACAGACACAGATGAAACGATACCTGTCTATAAAATGAAAGATAGCAGCATAACAAAGATTCATTTTACCTCGGATCTTTCCGACCTGACGATCGTCAAGAAAGGAAAAAAATGGGAAAATGCCAAAGACAGTGCCTATCCATTGGATCAGAGCAAAGCAGATTCTATGCTGGATGCCGTGGCATCTGTAGATGCGCAGAAGCTCGTTACGGATACGTATGACGATCTGGATCAGTACGGTCTGAAAAAGCCGGCTCTGCAGGTGGAGGTCACAAGCAGCAGCGGAGAGAAGCAGACCTTATATATCGGAGAGGAGTCTCTGGCAGGTGGTGGCAGATATGCCTACTGCAAAGGAAGTAAAAAAATATATCTGATCAATACAACGATTTATTCTGCATTTGCCTTTACGGATACGCAGTTGATGGAAGTTGCCGATCTGCCGGAGATTACCGCGGATTATGTGACGCATTTAAAGGTATCCGGCTCGAAAGGAAAAGGCTTTGAAGCGACCTATGATGCGAAAAATTCGCCATATAAATCCATTTATTCCTGGGCGATTAATGCACCATATTCGCAGGCAGTGCCGGGCGATGTAGACCAGCTTGCAACTTTATTTGAAAGTTTTGCAAAATTGAGTTATAGTGAATGTGCAGACTATAAAGCGGATGATGCAGCATGTAAAAAATATGGTCTGGATCATCCGGCGTACCAGATCACACTTGACTATTTTAAGGTAAAAGGGGAGACAAGTGGGGATGATACGACGCAGACTGCAGCAGCGGATGTAAAGGATTCACAGAAGATTAAGAAGACTCTCACGCTTTTGATCGGTCATAAGACAAAGGATAAGGAGTCATATTATGTCATGCAGCCGGGCAGTAAGGCTGTTTATCTGATGAGCAAAGATACTGTGGATGCTATGGTTAAGATCGATGCGATCAAGTATGTTTATACGAAGTTTTATGCCAGCAATGAAATGTCATTAAAGAGTATAGATCTGAATTATCAGGGGAAAGACTATCATATGACATTGAGCAGTAAGGAAAAGAAAGACAAGACGTATGCTTATACTGCTAAGGTTGATGGGAAAAAGGTGGATGATCAGGAGTTCAGAAATGCATATGCAGCATTTAGTGAGATCACCGCAAAGGCAGGCATAGATTCTTCTGTTAGGACAGTAAGCGATAAGGCGGTTGCCACGATCGTATTTCATGAGAAAAAGAGAAATGTGACGCTGACATTTTATCCGTACGATGGCAAGAATTTCTACCGTGTTAAGGTAGATGATGTGATGCAGTTCGTAACGGATATGAACGAAGTGGATAGTGCGCTGAACACACTGGCAGCATTGTCCAAATAGGATACAGGTGTGACAAAGTGTTTCGGGGGGAACATGGGACTTATTCACAGGATATCCGAACAGACGAGAAAGAAAGCGAGGAGTGTGTGAATGGAGTATCTTGCAAATGAAAAGAATGTGAAAGTATCCGGAAGATCGATCTACCGGGATCAGATGTGTTATCTGGGGTATTCCGGTTCCGGAATATCCTTTCGGATGCATGGAACAAAGGCAGAAGTATTACTTCGGTCAAACAGCAGTGACTGGTCCGAAAAGGAGCAGGCATGGATGGCAGTATTTACAGATCAACAGACAGAACCGGTGCAAAGGTTCTGTCTGGATCAGGAAAGCGGCTGGTATACTTTATATACAGCGCAGGAAGAAGCAGATGTAACGATTACACTGATGAAATATTCTGAGGCGGAATTTGCAGTCTGTGGGGTTGAAAAGATCCGCATTGACGGTACATTACTAGAGCCTCCGGTACCAAAGGCAAGGAAGATACAGTGTATCGGGGATTCGATCACCTGTGGTTATGGCATAGAAGATATACATAATACAGTCGATTTTCATACCTCACAGGAGAATCCATATCATGCGTATGCAATGTTGACAGCAAATGCGTTGGATGCAGAGGTACAGCTGGTGTCATGGAGTGGTCATGGTGTTATATCGAATTATATTGACGAAGAAAGTGATCACAGTGAACCGGATCAGACGCTTCTTTTACCGGAGCAGTATCTGTATACAGATGCATCCTGCAGTATGCAGATCTTTGGTGAGACGAAAGAACAGTGGGAACGCTGGGATCCGGCGAGATATCAGCCGGATATCGTGACCGTATTCTTAGGCACAAATGATGCAAGCTATTGTGGAGAGGATACCGGACGTCAGGAGACTTTTATTGCAGGCTATATAAAGCTCCTGGAAGAGATCCGCAGGCAGAATCCAAAAGCGGATATCCTGTGTATGTTAGGAACGATGGATCAGACGCTTTGTCCTGCGGTGAAAGCGGCGGTAGCCCGTTATAATGAAAAGCATGGTGAGCAGACAGAATATCTGCAGCTGCCGATGCAGAGGGATGAGGATGGACGTGGTACAAACTGGCATCCGAGTGAGATCACACATCGAAAGACGGCACAGCTTGTTGCGGAGAAGATCCGTCAGATGAAAAACTGGTAACATAACGAGAAATAAAAAAGACCAGAGGCTATTTGATTGTTCAATAATAGATGATGCCTCTGGTCTTTTTTTGTTGTTATGAGAGAATGTCAGAAATTATTTGAATTTCTTATATCCGCTCTTCTTTAATAATTTTACGTTTGCTTTCTTAGCTTTACCGGACACTTTGATTGTGTTCTTGCAGCCGGAGAATGCACC
>CAUCOL010000313.1 GCA_958444395.1 uncultured Lachnospiraceae bacterium | reverse complement strand
GGATACCGGTGAAACCATAAAATAAGAAATCAGTCCAAAGAACATGGTCGCAAGAAGAAGATAAAAATTTCTTGTACGCATCATCTCTCCGGATGTATACTGCTTCATCTCCGATGTCCCGGACTTTGCCGCAGAGCCACCTGCGTTCACCAGACTCTTATCGGGTGCCTGAAAAAAGATGCCGCACAGGATCCAGGAAACTGCGATGGCTGCCCCAATGATCAGAAAGGTTTTCTGCACGCCCTCTGCCTCCAGCAGCTTTCGACTCAGCGGCGCCAGGAAAAATCCGCAAAGTCCGTTGGCAGTTACCACAACACCGGAAGCAAATCCGGTACGGTCCGGGAACCATCTCTGCACAGTTGCCAGGATCACCGTGTAGATCATTCCCTGTCCAAATCCCTGCATCACGCCATAAGACAGATACATAGGAAGCGGTGTAGGAACGATCAGAAATGTGGATGCCAGGATTCCTGCCGCAAAGATCCCGCCTCCGATCCATACAATCGTCTTTTCCTTAAAGCGGTTCTGCATCCTTCCGCCTACGATATTTCCGAATACAAAGGTGCTCAGTGCCAGATAAAAGCACATGGATGCCTGTCCCTGGCTCCAGCCTGCCTGCTCCATCACATAGGGCTGGTAAATAGACCATACATGGGGATATCCGGTAAAAAAGATTGCAAAAGCTCCGAATATCATAGTCAGCAGACGCTGTTTTTTCTGTATTCCTGTCATAATTTCCTCCTCTGAAAAAGATTTCAGGCCTGCTCTGTATTCTCTGCTCACAGAATGCAGCCTGTTTCTGTACACACGATCTGCACGTTTTCCTGCACATTAGCTCCGCTTATCTTTGATATTTTCGTATTTGCGTGCTATTTTTCTCTATTTGCGTGTTAAATGCGTGTTAATTATGTTGTGTGTATGTTATCACACGCAGTCTGATTATGCAATATAAATTTACAGCTTTTTCTGTTTTCTCGTTTTTGTCCAAATTTTCCTGTTATTTCTTTGTATATTATTCACAATAGCTGTATTTCGAGCACGCATATGCACGCATATGTTTTTTATTTTAGATACCGTCTTTATACGTTTTTTCATTTTATGTTTCTTTATTTACGCAAAAAAGCACGCCATGTAACAGGCGTGCTTTCGTGATTTTATATGATTTCTGTTTCTTATTTGATTGTCTTCAGCTCATATTCCCTGGTTCCCAGACCGATCTTTTCTGCCTGGTCCAGGGTTGCCTTCCACTCAATATTCGGATTGGAATCCTTAAAGTGGTCATGGTGACAGTGCCATCCCGGCTCTGCCAGATGCTCTCCAAGCTGGCTGTTGGCGATTGGTGTTGCCTTCAGGCAGGCATCTGCACAGGCCTGATCCAGTGCAACCGGGTCAAAGCTTGCGAACATTCCGATATCCGGAAGGATCGGCGCATCATTTTCACCATGGCAGTCGCAGTTAGGGCTGATATCCTGTACCAGTGCAATATGGAAATGGGGACGTCCGTGACAGACAGCCTGTGCATACTCTGCCATCTTGCGATCAAGAAGCTCGTTTGCACTGCTATTCGGATTGTATACGGCATCATAGCTGCAGGCCCCGATACAGCGGCCACAGCCTTTGCATTTATCGTAATCGATAACTGCTTTCTTGTTTACATATGTAATCGCATCACTTCCGCACTCTTTCGCACAACGGCGGCAACCACGACAGACATCTTCATGGATGGCCGGCTTTCCGCTGGCATGCTGCTGCATTTTTCCGGCACGGCTTCCGCATCCCATACCGATATTCTTCAGAGCACCGCCAAAGCCGGTTGTCTCATGTCCCTTGAAATGGCTGAGACTGATAAAAATATCTGCGTCCATGATAGCATGTCCGATCAGCGCAGTTTTGCAGTATTCTCCGTTTACTACCGGAACTTCTACTTCATCGGTTCCTCGAACTCCGTCACCGATGATGATCTGGCATCCGGTTGTGATCGTGTTAAATCCGTTAAGATTTGCACAGTCCAGATGCTCCAGTGCGTTCTTTCTGCTTCCCGGATAAAGGGTATTACAATCTGTCAGGAACGGCATTCCGCCCTGCTCCTTACAGAGATCTGCTACTACCTTTGCATAGTTCGGACGAAGGAATGCCATATTTCCAAGCTCTCCGAAATGCATCTTGATGGCTACGAATTTTCCATCCATATCGATATCTTTGATTCCTGCGGCAACGCAGAGTTTGTTCAGTTTGTCCAGCTGGCTGGTTCCCACCGGACAACGAAAATCAGTGAAATAAACTGTTGATTTTTCCATTCTGGTTTTTCTCCTGCTGATTCTTTTTATGTAATTACATTTATTTAAACTCTACACGTTTTTTCTGTTTCTGTCAACGGATACTCGCATTCGTAAAACTCCATCTATTTCTCCCATATTCCTTTACAAAATCCTTCATCTTACCCACGGAAAAGAACCTGGGAAAAATAACGGATCATTCCGTCGCTGGTCCAGCATAGCATTCCTGCAGCGTCTGCCATTTTCTGTGCATCCACACAGTAAGCGGACATGCAGGAATTATGTTTATAAGGCCCCGCACTCATGATCAGAAGATCAGTTATTCCCTCTTCTTTCATCTTCCCTGCCAGCTGTTCTGTCAGTTTGTTATGAGCAAGTTTTGCCTTTTTGTAGTCCATAAGGCCATCCTGCATTGTCTGGAGTATCAGCGTTTTTTCGTATTTCAGCGCATGCTCTTTCATCTCC
>CAUCOL010000312.1 GCA_958444395.1 uncultured Lachnospiraceae bacterium | reverse complement strand
GGCAGTCACTTTCAGGTTTACCCCCATCTCATTGGCAACAATCCCTGCCAGTGTCGTTTTTCCGAGTCCCGGTGGTCCATATAATAATACATGATCCAGCGATTCTCCTCTCTGTCTGGCAGCTTCTATATAGATTGCCAGATTTTCCTTCACCTTCTTCTGTCCGATATAATCTGCCAATGTCTGCGGACGAAGCGTTGATTCTATTTTCTCATCTTCCACCGTCAGTTCTGTTGTAATGGTTCTCTTAGCCATAGTCCGCTGTTACATCTCCTTTAAACTCATTTTCAATAATTCTTCGGTCGAATACGTACCACCGGCTGCCACCTTCCGAACCGCCCTCATCGCATCTGCCGCAGAATAGCCCAATGCCGCCAGTGCTTCTACCGCTTCGGCAATCTGCTGCCCCTGTGCTGTATTCTGCTCCTGCAGGGCTTCTCCATGATCCAGTGCTGTCTCGACCACATCTTTTATCTTCAGCTTATCTTTCAGCTCCAATATCAGCTTGCCCGCTGTCTTTGCTCCGATCCCCGGTGCTCTGGCAATCGTTTTGGCGTCATCTGCCATCACGGCAAAACGCAGATCATCTGCCGTCATGACACTTAAAATCCCCAGTCCCCCTTTCGGTCCAATCCCATTAACGGTGATCAGCAGCTGAAACACCTCCAGCTCATCCATACTGCCAAAACCAAACAGCTGCATCAGATCTTCCCGAACATGCAGATAGGTATATACGGTAAGAGACTGTCCGATCGGCGGCATTTTCTCGATAAAAGAAGCCGGCACACTGATCTTATATCCTATTCCCTGATGGTCTACCACGATCGTATTTTCACTGACCGCTGCCAGAGTTCCTTTTATATACTGTATCATCTTTTCCTCATTTCCTCTGAAAACAGATTTTAATATTTCATTGCTTCTTTCTGTGCCGGGATACCGATATCGTCACCGGCATTTGTTTCATTATAAGATTACGGTGTCAAAAGTCATTTTTCATGACGGAGATATTTTTTTGAAGATTTGTGCTACAATATCTTTAAGCGATGCGGTGCATCATTGATAGATATTGTAGTCAAAAATTCAGAAATATAGCCCGTCAGGGAAATTCAGGTCTTTTGACACTTTAATCATTATAATAAGTCGTCATCCGGCAGCCTCGTAAAGACACCACGGGAAGACTGAAGCCATCCTTCCTCCATATACTTTACTATCTCATAAGGATGAATCCCCAGTTCCTCAGATATCTGGAGTGCATTACTGTTCGGGTACATTTTCAGATACTCAACAATATCATCCAGCTGATCCTCTTCCATCGTACGGCAATCCTTGCAGCAAAAGGTATGAATCTTGGATTTAAACACCTTATGACAATGTTTACAGACATTTGTATACAGCATCTTGTCACCCTTTCTAAAATAATGTAGAGAATAAGTTTAATATCGGCTGCACAAGTTTCCAGCGAAGCGGACGATTCAACCACTCTTCATAGGTAATCTCCCGGCTCTGAGCAAACGTATTCTGAAAATCCTGATAAACAGCCTTCTGGACAGAGTCGCCGGACATCCAGACACCATTTTCATAGTGCAGATAAAAACTGCGGTAATCCATATTGATCGTTCCGACGATCGCCGCATCTTCTGTCAGAATCTGCTTCGCATGAATAAATCCCGGTGTATATTCATAGATACGTACCCCCCGGCGAAGAAGCGGTCCGTAATTATAGTTGGTCAACATTTTTACCTGCTTTTTGTCCGGGATATTCGGTGTGATGATACGTACATCTACCCCCCGGCGCGCCGCCTCAATCAGTGAATCCCGCATATAATCTTCAATGATCAGATATGGTGTCGTGATATACAGATACTGATCGGAATATGTGATCATTTGATTATATACACTTTCAATCGGATTATCCGGATTGTTGGCCGGTCCATCCGAAATCACCTCACAATACGTATCTGCATCAGGCAATACCTCCTGCTCGACCTTGTATTTCAGATAGTCAATATGATCCCGATCTCTGCCGCTGGCTTCCCACATCTGCAGGAATACAACGGTCAGCCCCCAGACTGCCTCTCCCTGCACCTTGATTCCGGTATCTTTCCATACCCCGAAGCGTTCTACCAGATTGGCATATTCGTCTGCCAGATTAAAGCCACCCGTATATCCGACTTTTCCATCGATGACGATAATCTTCTGATGAGAACGGTAGTTCATGTACAATTCCCCTGTATATTTATGGATCGGATTGAAGATACGTACTTCAAACCCCTCATGCTCCAGAATCTGTTTAAAATATTTGCGTGTGCGGATCGCAGCACCAAAATCATCGTATAAGAACTTAACCTCTACCCCTTCGGCGATCTTCTTCTTTAGGATCTGATGCATCTTATCCCAGATGCCGCCCTCTGCCACAATGAAAAAATCGATCAGAATGAAATGCTGTGCCTTCTCTAACTGCCGAAAGATGGATTCAAAGGCATCCTCCCCCATCGGATAGAAGCGGACACGATTCCGGTCTGTCAGCTGAAATCCCTCCGAAGCCATATATTTCACCATACGGCCTGCAACCGGATATTCCTCCACATACTGTTCGATGATCTGCTCATCCTGTACCAGAAACTTTGCTCCATAAGAGATCTGATGCATGATATACCGATCCAGCTTCTTTTTATTTCCGCCGGCTCTTCCCCACAGATAGTACATAAAAAATCCGGAAATCGGCAGAAGCATAATGATCGAGATCCAGGCGATCCG
>CAUCOL010000311.1 GCA_958444395.1 uncultured Lachnospiraceae bacterium | reverse complement strand
CATACTGCTCACCGATTGTCTCGAAGTAGATAGACTGTTTTGCAACCGCAATTCCATTTGCATACGTAGCTGAACCCATAACAGAGTAGAAACGTACCGGAGCGATCACCTCAGACATAGCATCTGCAGCTGCTACCGTAATTGTCTTATCCATCTGATAGTAGATACCATCTGCCTCAGAGAAGATCTTAACGATATACTCACCAGGTGTCAGCTCTGCAGAGAAAGTACCTTTCTGCTTACCGATGGTTGTATCCGTAGAGGATGTACCTACAGAAGCTGTATAATTATGTTCATACAGATTATACTTAGAATCTCCTAAGTTGCTGTAATCATCATCATAATCATAGTCGCTGGAAGTATTTCTCTTGCTGAAAGTATAGTTCTTTGTATAATCGGAGAATGAAGTAGAACCAACCGGAATAAAGAAGATCTTGTTTCCGCTTAATGCACTTCCGTTGATATCCTTTGCAGTACCCTTTACATTGTAATACTTAACAGCATTTACTGTTACCACTGCCGTTGTTGTAATAGCAGGGTTATTCGCATCTGTAATCGTGACAGAATACTGATGTGCACCCTCTGTTAATGAATAAGGTACATACAGATTGGCAGAAGATGCTGTATTCTGTGTTACGGCACCTGTTGCGCTGTCCTTAGAGTCTGTTGATAATCTTACATCCGCATTGTCAGAAGCAGCCAGTGTAAATTTGTACTTACCGGATGCTCCCTTCGGTGCGATCTTATAAGATTTATAATATGTCTCACCGGCTGTGATCGATGCAGGATCTGCCAGACGGGCATCTACGTAATCATCCAGACGATACTCTTCTACTGTATTTGCACATGCGATCACTGTCTCATCATATACAACATAAGTAAATGCATACTCTGCTTTTCTGCCCAGCTCATCCGTAGCCTGAATTGTTACCGGGTAGCTGCCGACTGCTGTCGGAATACCTTTGATATAACCCTTGCTTGAATCAAGTACAAGACCGGTAGGCAGTGCACCTGCTGTAACACTATACTTTACGCCACCAATTTCATTGTTGAAAAATCCATAGCATTCATCCAGGTAAGTATCTCCTTTTTTAAGAAGGAATGTGTTAGATACTTTATTATAGCTCTTTGTTGCAACAATATCTCTCTTTAACTGGCTCGCATAGGTATCCTTGCCAATGGAAAGCTTATAGAAAGATCCATTACCGATACCAGAAGAAAGGTAGATACGATATGTTGTCTGATCAGAGGTAGATAATGTCTTTACAGAGTACTGGTCATTGTAATTACCAGCCTGATAATACTTCACCTGTAACTTCAGATCAGATACATTAACAGCTGCTGCTTTCTTTAATGTAACTACCATACACTCTGAATCCAGTGGATCAACGGTTACGGATTTGATGTTTGTGCTGACTACCTTTTTCTTAACAGTCACCTTGCATTTCAGCTTCTTTGCGCCTACTTTTGCTGTGATCACAGCGGAACCTTTTTTTACTGCCTTGATCGCAGCATTTGCTTTTTTCTTCCCACTCGTCTTTGTGATCTTAACTACTTTTTTGTTGCTGGTAGACCATTTTACTTTTTTCGTGGCATTTTTTACCTTTAAAGTCGTAGTCTTACCTACTGCAACGGTTACCTTTTTCTTGCTGAGTGCCGGTGTCTTTGCTTTCTTTGCAGAGGCTGTACCTGCTGTCAGATTACTGCCTGTCACTACTAAAGCAAATGCCATACCACACGCAAGAACACGTTTTGTGAATTTGGATAATCTCATAGATTCATCTCCTTTTCTTTATTCATTATATTAAAAAATTCTTTCCAATTTCTTAACATAATGTAAACTAATTATAGCATCTTCCCCGGTTTTATTCAACGAACAATGTCACAAATTTCTCCTCTATATTTTATCAATATATACCAGTATTTATATATAGTAAAAAAGGGCAAAACCAGCGTTTTGCCCTACAAGAATTGCTTCGCAATTCTCGTTGGCTTCGCTCTACGTTACGAGCATTTTCCTATTCCATAAAAAGAGCATAACCGTTCTCTGCCTGTGCAGTATGGCAGGCATACTGCGACACCTTCTGTCCTGCCTTGCTCTTTAAGCGCCTAAAATCTTTTTGGCATGCATAATCCGCTCTTCAGATGGCGGTTCAACTCCTTTTAACGGATACTCCATGCCCAGATTCTCCCATTTGTAGATTCCCATCGTATGATAAGGAAGCACCTCAACACGTTCTACATTATTCAGTGTCTTTAAGAAGTCACGCAAACGACATAAATATTCGTCATTATCACTGCCTCCCGGCACCAGAACATGGCGGATCCACACCGGTTTTCCAGTCTCTGACAGATACCGCGCCAGATCCAGTATATTATCATTTGGCTGACCGGTCAGCTTCTTATGCTCTGCCGCATCGATCTGCTTGATATCCAGCAGCAGCAGATCCGTATATTGCATCAACGTCTGAAATTTTCCGAAAAAAGGCTCCTGTCTTGTAAACGGATTGCCGCTGGTATCGATCACGGTATGCACCCCCTGCGCCTTCGCCTTTTGAAATAACTCGATCAGAAAATCGATCTGCAGCATCGGTTCGCCGCCGGAGACGGTGATTCCGCCTTCTTTTCCCCAGTATCCTTTGTAGCGGACTGCTTTTTTCAGCAGTTCATCTGCGGTGTAAGGCGTTCCAACTTTCATATCCCAGGTATCCGGGTTATGGCAAAACTGGCAGCGCATCGCACATCCGGACACAAAGATCACATATCGTACTC
>CAUCOL010000310.1 GCA_958444395.1 uncultured Lachnospiraceae bacterium | reverse complement strand
ATTGGTTGCAGATATTCATTTTGATTATCGTCTGGCGATCGCTGCTATGGAACACGGTGCAGACAAGATCCGTATCAATCCGGGGAATATCGGCAGCAGAGAGCGTGTGCAGGCAGTAGTCGATGAAGCGAAGAAGCGCAATATACCGATCCGTGTCGGTGTAAACAGTGGTTCACTGGAAAAAGAATATATTGAAGAATATGGCGGGGTCACAGCAGAAGGAATCGTGCGCAGTGCACTGGGCAAGGTACAGATGATCGAAGAGATGGGGTATGATAATCTGGTCATCAGTATAAAGTCCTCTGATGTACTGATGTGTATTAAAGCACATGAACTGATCGCACAGAAGACAAAATATCCACTGCACGTAGGGATCACAGAGTCGGGAACCGTCTTATCCGGCAATATCAAATCGGCGATCGGTCTGGGTAATATCCTGTACCAGGGTATCGGTGATACGATCCGTGTTTCACTGACCGGAGATCCGGTTGAAGAGGTTCGGTCTGCCAAACTGATCCTGCGCACGCTGGGACTGCGAAAAGGAGGCGTGACAGTCGTATCCTGTCCGACCTGTGGACGTACACAGATCGATCTGATCGGACTGGCAGGCAAGGTAGAGGAACTGGTGCGTGATATGACACTGGATATCAAAGTAGCGGTGATGGGCTGTGTTGTAAATGGACCGGGAGAAGCCAGAGAGGCAGATTTTGGTGTAGCCGGAGGAAAGGGTGAAGGTCTTTTATTTAAAAAAGGTGAGATCATCCGTAAAGTGCCGGAAGACCAGCTGTTAGATGCATTAAAGGAAGAACTGGAGCTATACGCAAAGCAGAACAGGGCAGAGTAACATGTCTGCAGAATGGGGATTAGTGTGGATCAGTTTTTATTAGACACATTTGATGGATTAAAGATGACAGACCGTCAGCGGAAGTTATTTGGGGATGTAAAGGTGGAGTATGTGCGGATCTATCAGGCAAAGCATACGATAGAGGTTGGCCTTTGCAGTTCGCATCTGATTCCATATCGGGAGATCTGTCTGCTTCGTCATTCGCTGGAAAGCGTATTGTACAATGCAGGTTTTGAGGTAGAGATCCGGGATCGGTACTGCCTTTCCGATCAGTATCAGGCGCAGGACTTCTGGAGAGAATATAAAGACAGTATTCTGCTTCTGTTGAAAGAAGAGAATATCTTGGATTTTAATATGTTATATAGTGGGCAGGACGTTCTGAAAGACGGCGTGCTCACTTTGTCCTGCGAAGATGACGGCATGTATCGGGCAAGGGAGCATGCACTGATCGAGACAGTAGAGCGTATCTTTCAGGAGAAGGCAGGGCTGGAGATTAAAATGCAGCTGGAATATACCGAACCGGTGAAGGAAGACGAACCGGAAGAGACAGAATACGAAATATATCACCTTCCTAAGGTGTCAAAGAAAGAGCCGGAGAAAGTGCGCAATGCGACAGATGATGTTCCATTTGACGAAGGCATGTATGTTGCTGTTGCGCAGGAGGAAATGGAGCGGCAGGCACAGCAGGCATCACAGGCTGCACTGGAAGCCATGCATGCGGCAGATGCTGCACAGAAGACGCAGACTAAGACAGAGAAAAAGCCGTCTGCCGGAAAGGGAGCAGAGACTACCGCATCGTCCAGAAAGGGCTATGAGCGTTCCGGCTGGAAAGGCAAAGGAGGCTACACAAAAGGAGCCAATACCGATCCAGACTGCTTTTATGGACGTAACTGTGAGGGCGAGCATGTAAAGATCTCAGAGATACAGGGAGAGATCAATGAAGTCGTGATCGAGGGTATGGTTACAAAGGCAGAAGAAAAAGAGCTTCGTAACGGAAAGTTCTTATATACGTTTCAGGTGACCGATTTTACGGACACCATCGGTGTTAAATTATTCTTGCAGCCGGAGCAGCTCGATGAGATCAAAGAGAATACGAAAAAGGGCAAATTCGTGATCGTAAAGGGGATGCCGTTGTATGATAACTATGCCCATGAGATTAACATATCTTCTGTCCGTGGGATCAAGCCGGGAACGGATACCCGTACCTTCCGGATGGATCAGTATGAGGGTATGAAGCGTGTAGAACTGCATGCACATACACAGATGAGTGAGATGGATTCCGTCATGGAAGTGGGATCCTATGTAAAAACAGCACTCAAATGGGGGCATAAGGCGATCGCTATCACGGATCATGGTGTGGTCCAGTCTTTCCCGGATGCGGATCACGCTTTGAAACCGGGGGATGACCTGAAGGTAATCTATGGTGTGGAAGCCTATCTGGTAGATGATCTGCTCGATATGGTACGAAATGAAAAAGGGCAGACGTTGTCAGATGCTTATGTTGTATTTGACCTGGAGACGACCGGTATCGGTCCAAAGAGTAACCAGATCATTGAGATCGGTGCTGTGAAGGTTGAGAACCAGATCGTAACGGACAGCTTCAGCACCTTTGTAAATCCACAACGGCCGATTCCTTATCATATCGAACAGCTGACCGGTATTAATGATTCTATGGTTGTAGATGCGCCGGCGATCGAACAGATCCTGCCAGAGTTTCTGGCATTTTGCGAGGGCTGTGTTATGGTAGCGCATAATGCAGACTTTGATATCGGATTTATACGGCAGAAAGCGAAGGATCAGGGCATTGAAACCGATTTTACCGTAGTAGATACCGTGGCAATGGCAAGAGCGATGCTGCCGCAGCTGAAAAGCTATAAGCTGGATCGTGTAGCCAAAGAGCTGGGTGTCTCTCTGGAAAACCATCATCGTGCGGTCGATGAT
>CAUCOL010000309.1 GCA_958444395.1 uncultured Lachnospiraceae bacterium | reverse complement strand
CCAATAAACAGGAACAGGCATATCTGAAGCGGATGATGACAGATATTTCACATCAGATCAAAACACCGCTGGCGTCGCTGCGTGTCTTTCTGGAGATATTTGAGAAAAGTTATCAGGAGCAGCCGTCCGATGAAAAACTGATGCAGATGGCGGTACTCGCAGAGGCACAGACGGACAGGATCCATCATTTGGTGACGAGCCTGTTGAGACTGACACAGTTGGAGTCCGGTATGCTGGTGCCAAAGAGAGAAAGACACAGCTTGCAACCGCTGTTACAGGAGTGTGTGCAGAATGTGCTGGGCGGTTTTTCGGACAGGGAGCTGCAGATTGAACTGCATGGTGCCGGCGATGTTGTGATCGAGTGCGATAAAGAGTGGATGCAGGAAGCGTTGCAGAATATTTTGAAAAATGCATGTGAGTACAGTCCACGGCAGGGGGTGGTCGATATCCGGTGGAATGATACGCAGATGGCGGTGACAATCCAGATCACCGATCAGGGAGAAGGGATTGCACCGGAAGAACTGCCGCGCATTTTTAATCGTTTTTACCGGGTACATCGGGCAAAGGAGGATGGAAGAAAGCCGGAAGGAGTCGGGATAGGCCTGGCACTTGCCAGAGAGATCATAGAGAAGCAGCATGGAACGATCGTGGCATACAGCAGTATCAAGCAGCCGACGTACACAAGGTTTGAGATTGTATTGATGAAGGAAGGCTGGGAGAATCTTACAAAATTGTAAGAGAAGGATTCACGGAAATGTAAGAATGTCTTGTTATCCTGTTCTATATAGAAAACAGCAGCCACATACATGATACGGTTCATGGATGCAATGGAAAGGGAAGGATGAAAAATGGCATTTTTGGAAGTGAAGGATCTGACAAGGATCTATGGGAAAAAAGAGAACCGGCTGGTAGCACTTGACCATGTCAGCTTTCAGGTAGAAAAAGGGGAATTTGTAGCAGTGACGGGTGCCAGTGGTTCAGGAAAATCTACGTTGCTGCATCTGCTTGGAACAATGGATATATCGCAGGAGGGACAGGTGGTACTGGAGGGAGAAAATATTCAGGAACTGAAGGAAAAGCAAAAGGCAGTGTTTCGGCGCAGAAAGATTGGTTTTGTTTTTCAGGAATATAATCTGGTACCGGTGCTTACGGTGGAAGAAAATATACAGATGCCGGTTCGGCTGGATGGCAGACGGATGGATCCGGAGTATCTGAATCGGCTGTTGTCGGTGCTTGGTCTGGAGGAGAGAAAGACACATCTTCCGCAGGAACTGTCAGGAGGCCAGAAACAGCGGGTAGCGATCGGACGGGCACTTGCCAATCATCCGGCACTTTTGCTGGCGGATGAACCGACAGGAAATCTGGATCACCAGAACGGACTGGAGGTGATGGCACTGCTGAAACAGGCAGTGACCCGGTTTTCCCTGACGCTGATTGTCGTAACGCATGATCCGTCGATCGCAGCGATGGCAGACCGGGTGATCACACTGGCAGATGGGGTGATCCTTTCGGATGCAAAAGTGAAGCATGCATTATCACCGGATCCGGTAGCAAAGGCAGGTGAGGAAGATGCGTAGACTGACCTATTACCTTTTTCTGTCGCTGCGCTACCGCAGGGCACATCCGGTGCAGACGATGTATTCACTTCTTGCGATCATGCTTTCCGTTGTATTGTGCTATGGCAGTATCACGGTCAGTATGACCATACTAAATTATGGCTACGAATCGGCGATGCAGTCCAGACATGGATGCGAGCTGCAGATCGATGAATTTCCGGTCGGACAGGACAGCATAGATGACAATGAGGAATGGGCGCCAAAGCAGTATTATGCGATGCAGAAGAAGCTGGAAGGGCTGCCGGATGTAGACAGAACGTATCTGAAGAAAAAATACGTTGAAAAGGAGCTGAGCGAAGAAGAGGCACAGAAAGGACAGGTTGCTTCGGGGGAGAAGGAATTATATCTGCAGCTGTATATGAAGGCAAAGGATCCGTCCGATCTGCGGGGCTGTGCAGACCGAATCCAGGAAGCAACAGGATATCAGGTCAGTGTTGATCCTGACATAGCGGCGCATCTGGGGCAGGGAAATGACATGGATTCGGTAACACAGGCAGCCGGAAATGCAATGGTTGCATTGATCGGTGCTGTATTTGCCTGCTTTGTAATGCTTGTGATACGAAATACGATGATGCTTCCGCTCCTGGAACGCATGAAAGAATATGGCATTTTGCGATGCGTCGGAATGTCAGATGCCGGACTGTACTGTATGCTGGGTGCCGAGGGCATTCTTCTGACATTGCTCAGTACTGTTTTTGGGACAGCACTTGGATTTGGCATACTGAAATTAAACGAAGGATGGATCAACGAATGTCTGATGCCGGAGGTTGCGATCGTCTTTCGATTTTATCCTACAGCAGTGTTATACAGCTGTCTTCTCTGTATCGGCGTCACGTTATTTGCACTGCTTGAACCGGCAAGACAGACAGTAGGCATGTCTGTGCAGGAGGTGCTGCGGGGCGGTGCTTATGGCATTCATAACCAATCCGGAAAGACAAAGAAACGGAAAGAAAAAAAGCATCTGCTAAGCCGGGTATTGGGACGTGTATTGGGAGTAGAATGGGAATATGCCATTAGAAATATGCTGCGTAATCCGGGGGGACAGATTTATCTTTGCATTGGCATAACGATCAGTATGTTTTTGTTTTCTGTCGTTTCATCGGGGATAGAGAGTGTCTATGCCACGTATGATAACAGCATGGAGGGAAAGCATCAGGAATACACGGAATGTATACTTATACAGGGAAA
>CAUCOL010000308.1 GCA_958444395.1 uncultured Lachnospiraceae bacterium | reverse complement strand
GATGCGGATGAAAATATCCTGTCCCATGTGACGACAGAAGATCTGCGTGAGTTTGGTATGATCCCTGAGTTTCTGGGACGTCTCCCGATCGTCTGCTCGCTGCAGGCAATGACGGAGGAAATGCTGGCAAAGATCATGACGCTTCCAAAGAATGCGATCCTGAAACAGTATCAGAAGCTGCTGGCTCTGGATGAAGTCGATCTGCAGTTTGAGCCGGAGGCAGTCAAAGCAATTGCGCATAAAGCTGCCGAGAAGAATACCGGTGCCCGTGCCCTTCGTGCGATCATTGAAGAATTTATGCTGGATATTATGTATGAGATTCCTAAGGATGATCTGATCGGCCGTGTCATCATTACCGAAGATTATATCAATAAAAAGGGTGCCCCACAGATCATCATGCGTGAGAGCGGGGAAGCCAAGCTGCTGACACAGCGCGAAAACGAACTATAAGGCTGTAACGCACATCACTGTAAAAAGGATTATAAAAAGGCAAAAGCGTTGCTTAACGGGAATTGCTTCGCAATTCCCGTTGGCTTCACTCTGTGTTGCGAGCCATTTCCTATCCCATAAAAAGAACCCGGAGCGATTGCTCCGGGTTTATTTTTATTCATTTTCTGTTTTGTCTGTACAAATATTAAACGATACGTCTTGCACATGCAGGCTGATTATAATACATATTGGATGTAATAATACCTGTTCTGGTAGATGCTGCATGCACGATGCGTCCACCGCCGATATACATTGCCACATGACCAATGCTGCTTCCATGCTTGTAGAAGATCAGGTCACCAGGCTGTACGCTGGACAGGCTGACAGAAGTACCACATCCTGACTGAGATGCTGAGGAATGTGGAAGGCTGTAGCCATACTGTGCATAAATGCTCATAACGAAACCGGAGCAGTCTGCACCGTTTGTCAGACTTGTGCCGCCCCATCTATATGGGTTACCTACGAAGTTCAATGCATACCTTGCGATATCAGAACCGGTAGATCCACTTGCCTTTGCTGAGCTTCCGGAACTGCCTGAACTGCTGCTGGAGCTTCCGGATGAGCTGCCTGAACTGCTGGAGCTGTTAGAGCTTGCTGCTGCACGGGAGGTTCTTCTCTGTGCTGCCAGTGCTGCCAGACGTCTTGCCTCTGCTCTCTTTGCTCTCAGTTTTCTTCTGCGTGCTGCTCTTTCTTCCTTGATCGAAATCGCATGCTTGAAACGTACATGCAATGTTACATATTCTTTCTTAACAAAGCCTTTGGTATCTCCATCGATCAGGATCTTATACCAGCCCTTTGTCTCTTTGATCACATCGTAGTTCTCTTCTACCGGGATCTGTGTCAGAATATCTGACTTCGTGCTCTGCTTCTCACGAACATTCAATGTTACTACACTCTGTTTTACACGAACATATTTCTGACCATATTTACCGGTCAGCTTCTTTGCCTTGCTGCCGATCGCCAGATAATCTTTCTTAATATATCCGGTTACATTACCGGACTTAATCTTTACCCAGCTGCCTTTCTTCTTCAGAACGTCTGCGGCACATCCCTTATACAGCTTACCCATCACACGGCTGGACTTGCTTGCATGGGCACGCACATTTACATAATCTCTGGCTGTAGAGATCGCCTTTGCGCTCATATCTGTTCTAAGACCAAGATCTGTTCTCTTCGGTTTCTTCGTCTTCTTTTTCTCTTTCTTCTTCGGCGCCGGTGTCGCTGTCGCTGCTGCTGTCGTAGCCGGTGCTGAAATGCTCTCCTGTGTTACTACAGAAGAACTGATGATCTTATCCTGGTTCTGTGCAGAATACTTATCCAGGGAAGGAGAAATACCTGCCAGATTTAACTCACGGCAAAGTGTCGCTGCCGTAGGTGTTACAAATGTCACAGTAAATCCTGCCACCAATGTAGCCGTTAAACCGATACATGCTGCTTTTTTACTGAGCTTTTTCTTAAACATGTCAAAATCCTTTCTTTTCTGTCTCTGTCCGACAGAAACATCTTCAAACAAACTTCTCCGGACAGCTGTATGCTCTACTGTCCCACTGCCGGTGTATCCCCTGTCTGCCCTGGCAGACAGCCGATCCTGCGGCTCTCAAATATTACGTAATTGTTACATCTATTTAACAATTATAGTGAGGTAAGTGTCATTTGTCAATAGAAAATGTCATGGAAAAATTTAGAATTTCCCATGACATCCATTGATTTCACGCTTTTTTCATACTTTCTACCGTTGTAGCACAAGTTTGTCTTATTTTGTTAAAAGATTTAATTTTTCATCCTGTGCAAAATTGCTCATTTCATATAATACCAGAATATCCTGTGGTGCATACTCATCCAGCAAAGATGCCACAGAGCCCTTATAATACCGTAGATCCAGCATTTTGATCTGTTCGTAATCCCCGAGCAGAAACGGAACCATGCTGTTGGCAAAGGAGTCCTTGATCACTAACAGCTTCTTCCCTGCATTTGTTACATTCTTCTTACTACTGATGTGGACTTCTCCATAGTTACCCCCAAAGAAATAGGCATACTGGTCTTTTTCTTTTAATTTCTCCGCATCATATATCCCATCCCTCTTCTGTCTATCACAGGTCACTTCGACCTCTGTCCCCGGCTTCAGGGCATACAGTGTATCCGGCACAGCATCCCCGTCCAGCGCCTTAGAGTACAGGGTGCCATAGAAACCCTCTGACTCTGCCTGTATATCCAGCTGATCATAAGCAGATGCCTTAAGACCTGCTGCCTCACAATACGCCTGATAGCCTGCATATGTGGGAGCCTCGTTCAAAACGGTCTGCCCCACCCGCGTGGTTTTTTCCGTGAAG
>CAUCOL010000307.1 GCA_958444395.1 uncultured Lachnospiraceae bacterium | reverse complement strand
CCCGTGTCTGCTGCAGCATGATCTCTGAGATCCAAACTCTGTAAGGGTCTGCCTTTTCTCCCCTGCGGCTGTCTGCGCGCCAGGGCAGTACCCTCGCATGGCTTTCATACCACTGCATCAGCTGTTTTGTGATCTGTGTCTTTTCTTTTTTCATGATTACTCCGGTCTCGCTACCTTCTTCGCATCCTCTGACAGTCCCATGATATCCCGGATCTCCTCAACCGAGATCTTCGTATACTCCGAAAGCTCCTCCTGCGTCGCGCGCCGTCCCATCTCTTCTGCCATATATTTTGCCGCCTCATGCAGCAGATTCGTCTTTGCCAGGATCGTGTCCTCCCAGTCCTTCTGTTCGGTCATATCATCGATCATATTTTCCATCGCATGCTTTATTTCCAGTTCGATCACCTGCTCCGCTTTTGAAAGCAGCGGTTCGCCATCCTCTCCCAGAAAATCATCCGCATTCTGCTCTAACACCTGCATCGCTGTCATCAGTCCCATATTTCCTTCAGCGATCACATCTTCGATCAATGCCTTCCGGTCACGGTAATCGTCTGCCAGCTTCGTCACCTGTGCCAGACGGCTTTCAATCACAGCGTTGCGAAGCATGCGCTCCCCTTTCAGAAACCGCTTTAATACATCCTGTCCATCCACCTGCTCCAATGCCTTAAGCTCACTCTGATATAACTCCAGATTCTTTCGGGCTGCGTCTGGCTGTGCTGTCTCCTCTTCTGAGGATTCCGCTGCCGGATCAGCCGGTTCTGTCTCCTGCTCCGGCACATATTCATATCCCTCGACCGTGATCTGATTTGCTCCCAGATAACGGTACACTGCCTGCAGCTGTGTCTCATCCAGATCCATATCCTGCAGATACTGCCGGATCTCCTCTTTCGTCAAATGTCCCTGTTGAGAGACTGCGATTGCCTTAATCTCCTCCATGCACTCCAATAACTTGCTCTGATCTATCATCGTATGATTCATTCCTTTCTAAAATGCAGGGGAATTTCTATAGGAACCTCTAACCCCTGCGCTTTCCCAATTGCGCTTTCTTGTCGTCTCAGCCTTTACAGCGCACGATGCATTTTGCCCTTTTACCGCTACCATCTCTTGCCTGCACCGTAATAATCACTCTGGCTGCTGCCTTTTTTCCTCGTATCCACCCTTTCTGATTTACAGAAACAACCTGCGGCTTCGAGGACTTCCAACGCACCTTCCTTGCTGCATCCTTTGGCAGAATGCGGACACGCAGATGCTTCTTTTGTCCTGTATGGATCGTCATCTTGTGCTTTAGGCGGATCCTGTGTACATAACTGCCCGTCACAGCCCGCACCGTGAAGCTTTTTACCGCTGCTACGGATAGACGTTTATTTTTCTTATATTTCTTTCCATTATATAGGAAATATCTGATAAAATACCGTCCGGATACGGCATATGCCTGTAGTGTGATCGTCTGTCCCGGCAGATATTCTCCCTCCCCTTCCATCAACGCTCTCCTGGAATCGGACTTGTCCTTAACTATAACATTTGCTGATGAAATTGTCATCCCATATAATTCGCCAAATCCTCCCAGCGAAGGACAAAGCATATAAAACGTATCTCCGACCGACGTTCCGCTCCCCTCTGTCTCGTAACGGGCATAGGTCGTGTCCAATGCAGTATAATTCCATGTGCCTGCAGAAACCGAAAGGGTAAATACATTTCCCAGTTCCCTGCAGTTTACTCCGGCAATCACCAGACCTTTCTTACAGATTCCTGTCTGTGCTTCATAATAGGTTTTCCCATCGGTATTCGTCGGTTTCTCTACGGCTGTCAACGTCTGTGGCACAACAGACCAGTCGTTTCCATTATAGATTAAGGTCTGTGGTACATCCGCAGTTCCATTTCCACCCATTACCAGGAAAAGTCTGCTTCCTGTCTGCACTGCCGCAGCATGGTATCTTCCCTGCGGCAGATTCTTCTCTGTGCGCCAGCTGACCTTTTTGGCAGCCGGATTCAGGGAACGTACCAACGTGGACGCCTCTTTCGTTACTGTATTATAGCCTCCCAGCAGATACAATCTTCTGTTATATACCGCTAAGCTAAAATCCTCCAGCCGGTCATAAACATCCTCCTGCGGCAGGTCTGCTACCTTGCTCCACGCAGCAGATTCGACATGATAGGCCACCAGACTTCTCTGCGAATAATACGCAGCACCATTGGAAACGATCATATAAATATCACCATCCAAATATACCGGCGCACTGTCCGGCCGGCTCTGTGTCAAAGTCATATCCTCCAGGATCGTCTGATCTTCTTCCGATGTATAATCTTCCAGACTGCCCGCCAAAAACCATGCCCCATTCAGCTTGCCTTTCTTCGCTTCTTCCGTCTCTTCATAGCTGTACAGATCACCTGTATCTGTTACATAGTACATCACCTGTCCATCCGAGATCAGGTGCCCCGCTTCATATAGCAGACTATTACTCTGGTCTGCCACCGTAAAATCTTTTGATGCTCCATAGGCATAGAGTGTTTTTTCCTGCTCTCCTTCTCCATTATTAATCCGACAGGCGAAGGTCTTATTTTTCTCCGGCGCATCTCTTAATATAATCGTATTCTGTGACCAGGACAGAACCCTTCCGGCGGCATCCACTCCGTCAATCTGTATCTTTCCTGTCTGCTCTCCCAGAAAATACCCGGTTATCTGCAAGTTTCCATCTACGATCCTTGCCCCGGTTATCTCCGGCTGATAATGATCCAGTCTCGAAAAGGTCAGGTTTCCTCCCCGCAGCTTTGCATCCGGTACTTTCTGCACCATATGACATACTGCCTGACGCAGAGCTGCCACATCATACTCCGGATGAATCTTATGCAGCAATGCAATACTT
>CAUCOL010000306.1 GCA_958444395.1 uncultured Lachnospiraceae bacterium | reverse complement strand
AAAAAGGGGCAGATACATTCCATCTCCGACTTTATAAATGCTATCGTTATCTTTCTCCATCTCCCCATGAAACATATTCCGTTGAAAAGCATCCCATGCCTTTTTGCATTCCGCCCCCTTGTGGCATGCCACATCCCGCAATATCATCTTTGCCGCATTTTCTGCATCGGTCATTTCGGAAGTGCCATTTCCCAGGATGTTCCAAAGGATTCGGTCAATCTTATCATTCTTTTCCACGCGACGCCACTGCTGCTCACGCTGTCGGATATCCAGTGGACTGTTTGCCTGTTCACTCTTTTGCAGCTTCTCCACCCGGTCATTCTGTAAATGTGCTGGCTGTCGCGCCTGACGGTGTGCCGGAATATCCGGTTCCACTCCGTCCGTCATTTGCTCCGGTTCTATCCACAATGTATAACCAAGAATCAACAATATGGTTAGCGCATGTCGGTTCTCTTCCGACTGTACCAATACATTCAGATCCCGGATCCTCTCCTCCGGCTTCTCTTTATATCTGCTGCTCCCCGGATGAAATTGCTTCAGCATCTGTGTGATCGTCAGCAGTTCCCCGTTCCAGGTAAATTTCAGCTGCTCCAATGGACGCAGACCAATCTGCAGCTTTTTATAATATGGTTTATAGAAATGCTTCAGAAAAAGAACATGTACCAGGGTCTCAATATTTTCTTTCTTCTGGTATTCCGGATTTTCTTCGATCAGAATCTTTATCTCCTGCAGATAGATCCGTACCTTTCGAATCGTCACGACCGGCAGCTCCAGTTCAAAGGTCATATCCACGCCGAGCAGTCGTTTCAGCTGATAGGCATTTGTGACATGCATACGCAGGAAACGCACAGCGTTCTTCTCCAGCTGCTTTGGCATTTTCATGCTATCCCATTGGAGATCGATCAGTCTTTCCAGGCGGATCGGAGTCAGATTCACTGTATAAGGAATATATTTCTCCAGATAATCCCTGTCAAAGCCCAGTACTTCCATTTCCTGCGCATCGTACTGGTAAATGACATGTAATCGTTCTCCTGCCAGTTTTTCTGATATCGCAAAGATCTTTTTGATCGTCTTTTTCTTTCCAATCCGGTCAATGTCTTCGTAGACCAGGAGGATCTTTTTTGGAATCTTGTATAATTCTTTTTGATAGCTGGTGAAAGATGCTGCCATGCTCTCACTTTCCCGCAGAATTTCCTTTCGGATCGTATCGGTCCACTGGTTTTTTCCAAGCATCGCCTTCAGACCGAAGGATTTCTCCGGATAGATCCGATACTTCCGGAAGATTTTCCCGATCTCATCGACCAGGATTTTCTCGATCTCGTCCAGATCACAGGAAAGCAGGTCAATCTGGATCACCTCGTACTCTTCCTGTACCTTTAGCTCACGCTTCAGATACTCGATCAGAAAGCTCTTGCCCATCCCCCAGGCAGCATTTACTCCCAGCATTTCTGCTGTCTGCAGATAGTTCAAGATTCGTTTTTCGTCATGTTTTCTTTCTTTATAGAGATCATTTTCCGACGGATCCTCTTTCTTTTCAAGGCACGCTGTCTCGACTTTCTCCTTATATTTAGAGATGCTGTTCTCCGGCTGGTCCTCTCCCTGCTCAAGAGTCGTAGCTTTGACCTTCTCTCTATCTTTAGGGATACTATTCTCCTGCTCAAGAGGCATAATCTCCTTCTGTTTCACATTCCTTTGCCTCTTTGCCCTGTGTACCTGCAGTCTGGCATGCCACCTGTCTCTGAGTCGATGTGCCACATCCCACACAGGGATCAGAAGCATAAGTCCTGTCAAAGCACCACCCAATATGTCCTCTGTCTGTGTCGGATATCTTCCTCCATGCCCCATTATCAGCCGAATTCCAACATAACCGGTCAGTAATCCTAACTGCAGACAGATGCACTTTTCGATAAATCGGAGATTCTTTCTTTTTCCGTATAATAATAAGATCCAGAGCCATCCGATCACAGAAAGAGTCAGAACTACCATCACCGGCCACGCCGTAACCCGCTCTGCCACAATACCGATGACCGCTGCACATAACAAACTCTCGCACAGTTCTTTTCCATTCTGTTTCCCTGCTTCCCATCGCTTTCTCATACGCATCCCCCTCCGCTTTCTATACATTTTCCTCCTGATCTGCTCAATCATCTGCATGTTTCAAACACATTCTTTATTTTGGTCGGTCGTCCTGCTCCTTTACTTTATTACTAAAACTTTTCACGCCCCCAGAGGCAGTAAAAGCCAGCAATCGGGTCATGCATAGCTTAAATATCTTTTTGATTTTTGCTTATAAGCTACAAAAGTCTGCGTAAACGAGAATGAAAAATTGTCTTGGCACCTTACGCCTTTCCCAAGACCGACCAGATTTGCACATGCCTGTATGATCAATGTAATCGGTAGAACAATCCCCAGTGCTGCCAGCGCATCCATACCGGAACCTGCGATCTTCGCAACAAACATCCGATCCACGATATTATATAAAAATATAACGAACTGGGCTACAACTGCAGGAATCGTCAGACGAAACACCAACGACAGAATCCTGCCCTGTCCCAGACTTTCTGTTATATCCTGTTTTTCTTCTTTCGTTTGTTTCATATGATCTCCATCATTATCTACTTTATATAGTATATATAGTTCTCCTTACGTGGTGCCGCTTCGCCCACAGGAGCTGCCGCATAGCCCAGTGCACAATGTCCGATTCCTTCATAGTCACCCTCTATGCCAAGATCTGCAAGAATCTTTTTTCCAAAAGCAGACTCAAACTCCTCTTTTGCCCTATGAATCCAGATACTGTTCACTCCGACGCTTTCAGCCGCATTCATTAGATTTCCCATTACCAAAGAGCCGTCATACCGGTATGTCCGAACGCCCTTGT
>CAUCOL010000305.1 GCA_958444395.1 uncultured Lachnospiraceae bacterium | reverse complement strand
GGAGACGATGTTAAGACACAGAAAGCCAAAGATACCAATACAAACTACAGTTTGACAGGACTGCCTGATGCAGAGCATACGGTAACACTGGAAGTAGTTTATGGAACCTGGTCGGTTGATGCTGTGGGAGTTGTCGGAAGCCTGGCAGAAACAGCAGTAGATCCGGATGATGCCAATGAGCCGATCCGGTCAGAGGAAGTACCGGTATCAACGGCGACTCCTTCTGCTGCGCCGACAGAAACACCGCAGAAGACGCCAGAGCCATCCACGCCGGCAGCACCGGCTACGACAGCTGCCGTGGCAGCTGATACAGCAGCACCCGTACAGACGGTGAAAAGCGGAAAGGCTGTTTATACGATTAAAGACAGCAAATCCGTAGAGTATGCGCCATCCAACGGAAAGCTGACTAAGGCGGTGATTCCTGCTACGATCAAGCTGACAGTAGATGGAAAGAAGCAGACCTATAAAGTGACGGGTATCCGTGCAGGTGCATTTAAAGGAAATAAGAAACTTTCCAATGTTACGATTGGCAAGAATGTCACGACGATCGGTAAGAATGCATTTAGCGGCTGCAGCAGT
This sequence comes from uncultured Lachnospiraceae bacterium, assembly GCA_958444395.1. Classification (GTDB taxonomy): domain Bacteria; phylum Bacillota; class Clostridia; order Lachnospirales; family Lachnospiraceae; genus Jutongia. The sequence continues at coordinate 2,301 of CAUCOL010000305.1, read as the reverse complement.
TTAAAGAAGATCACGATCCAGTCAACCGGATTAAAGATGGTAGGCAAAAATGCGATCAAGGGCACCAATAAAAAGCTGGTGATCAAATGCGGCAAAAAGAAAGCGGCATATAAGAAGCTGTTTACTGCCAAAACCGGATACAAAAAATCCATGAAGATTAAATAATGTATCAATACCATTGGGTACGTAAAAGAAGATGCATAGCAGGAAAGAAACGTAACCATTATGGTTGATCCGATAAAAGCCCCGCAGGCTTTGCACATATCATGCAAAGTCTGCGGGACTTTTCCGTGAAACGTATGCCGTCATGCGGTAAATGCACAAAGATCTGCGGGATATGCCCGGCATTTCTCCGGAAAAATATTTAAAAAATAGGAAATCTATGGCATAATAGAGACAGATCTTTGAAACGGGTTGCGCGGCCGGATCGTATCTTAGCGTGAGAGATGTCCATGCGCAATCAACAGAAAATGCATACTGTGGGAGTGTGCCAAAAGGAGGAAGCGTATGGATGGTTTTGACTATGCTTCTTTTACGAAAAGCAAAAAATACGCAGATCAGTATACCAACAAGGTACAGTAGACGGTAATTGATTTTGCCAATCATACCGATGGTGTGATTAAAGAGATCATAGAACAGTTTTGTCTGAAATAATCAGGGTGTGTGATAAGCATTTAGAAATGAGGGATAGACGTGAAACAGTCAATTGGTTTAACAGAAGAATTACTTCGATTTATAGCAGTGAGCCCCAGCCCGTTCCATGTGGTGGCAAATTTTGAAAAGGATCTGAAACGGGCGGGGTTTCAGAAACTGCAGGAGCATGAAAGCTGGAAGCTGGCGTATGGAAATAAATACTATGTTACAAGAAATGATTCATCCATTCTGGCGTTTTGTATACCGGAGACAGATCCGGTTAATTTTCAGATCATCGCATCGCATAGTGATTCACCGGCGTTTAAGGTCAAGGAGCATCCGGAGATCGGTGCCTGTGGAAAGTATGTTACGCTGAATGTAGAGAAATACGGGGGAATGTTGTGCGCACCGTGGTTTGACCGTCCATTATCCATAGCAGGTCGTGTGATGGTGCGTGGCGTAGATACGATCCGCATGAAGCTGGTTGATTTTGACCGGGATCTGGTTATGATTCCGAATCTGGCGATCCATATGAACCGCGAGGCAAACGAGGGTTATCGGTATAATGCGCAGAAAGACATGCTTCCGCTACTGACGATGGGAGAAGCGGATGGACAGCTGACGGGGCTGCTGGCAAAGCAGCTTCTGGTAAAGCCGGAGGATATTCTGTCGACAGATCTGTTTTTGTATAACCGTATGTATGGAAGCATCTGGGGCGCAAAGGAAGAGTTCGTATCCGCTCCGCATCTGGACGATATTCAATGTGCCTATGCATCCATGTGTGGTTTAATGGATACAGACCTATTACATGGACAGAATCTGTCTATGTGCTGCGTGTTTGATAATGAAGAGGTGGGAAGCAGTACCAAGCAGGGAGCGGATTCTACCTTCCTGGAGGATGTGATCGAACGGATCTGCCTGTCCATGAAATGGGACACAGAGAAAAAATACCAGATGCTGGCGCAGAGCTTTATGCTGTCTGCCGATAATGCACATGCCGTACATCCGAATTATCCCGGAAAGGCGGATCCGACGAATCAACCGTATCTGAACGAAGGAATCGTATTAAAATACAATGCAAATCAGAAATATACAACAGATGCTGTATCAGCGGCTGTATTTAAAGAGCTTTGCCGGAAAGCGGGTGTGCCGGTACAGACATATGTGAATCGTTCGGACATTGCCGGGGGTTCTACACTCGGAAATATTGCAAACCGCCATGTATCATTAAATACAGCGGATATCGGACTTCCACAGCTGGCGATGCATTCGCCGTATGAAACCGCCGGGGTAAAAGACACATTCTATCTGTACCAGGCTGCATGCGAATTTTATCGGACGACGATATCCACTGGAGTGAATGGAATCTCACTGACCCAGGTTGAACAGGAGGGATTGTCTTGAGGTGGTATGGCAGATTTTTTAAGAATATAGCTGCTTTCTGTATGCTGCTGGCATTACTGGTATTGCTTCTGCCTTGCTGCAAGGTACAGACACCGGAGCAGACGATGACATTTTCCGGCTGGGAAGTGCTGCAGACCGGCGGAAAGATGACGGTGCAGTATCTGTCAAAGGGATCGGTCGATGATACGTTTGTTGTGAAGAAACCATATACTTGGGCCGATGTAAAGAGTGGCGCACAGATGCTGGATCAGCAGAATCTCACCG
>CAUCOL010000304.1 GCA_958444395.1 uncultured Lachnospiraceae bacterium | reverse complement strand
ATGGCATCCGTTCGATGCAATGTGAATTTGGATTACAGAGTATCGGGCAAGTTATGATATAGCAGCCGTTTGGTGTCATTAAAAAGTATACGTTAGGATCTGGCAGTTATCGATTCCAAATGCGGCATATTCTTCATTGCGCATATCGTGGAAGTAAGAGTTTACGACGCGGGCAATGCCATTGTGTGCTACCAGAAGATAGGTGTTTTCCTCGTCTGCAGTCAGTTCATCCAGCAGATTATAGATACGCTGTGCCAGCTGCAGCATAGATTCGCCGCCGTCAAAATGATTTACAAATTGTGACTTTGCCTGACGAAATTCAGCACCGTTGCGTGGTGTGGATTCAAAACGTCCAAAGTTCTGTTCTTTTAACCGGGGTTCTTCCAGTGCGGGGATCCCGGTTTCTTCTGCTATATGGCGTGCTGTCTCGGCGGCACGGATCAAAGGGGAGTACAGGATCTTATCGATCGGGTACTTCTCTTTTTTGATCTGTCTGCCGGTTGCGATCGCCTGCGCATGTCCCAGTTCTGTCAATGCAATATCTGTTGCACCGCAGATTTTATTTTCTACATTCCAAATCGTCTGTCCATGTCTTGTAAAAAAAATCGTTCCCATCGTTTCTTGCCTTTATTCCTTTCTTATTATGGTATAGAGTGTACGATATTTGATCCGGAATGTCAAAAATCTGATACATCGCAAAAATCTGTTATGTTTCTAAAATACCTTATATTTACCGGAATGCGTCGGGATTTTATAATAATTACAACACATAAAACAAAGGGTTGTAGTTAAAAACAATACTGGAAATGGAGGAGAATGATTATGAGATCTAAAAAATTATGTGCGTTATTACTTACTACTGCGATGGTTACCACCGCAATGACAGGCTGTGGTTCTGCAAAGAAGGATACAGCAGATGGAGCGAAAAGTTCTGAGCAGGGTTCTTCAAAGGAAGAAACCAAAGATGTTACATTAACGGTATGGGGACCGCAGGAAGATCAGGCAAAGGTAGATGGATACGATGAAGGTATCCTGAAAGCAATGTGTGATAAATTCAATGAACAGCATCCGGAATGGAACATTACATTTGAATATGGTGTCTGCTCCGAGGGAGATGCCAAAGACGTTGTAACAAAAGATGTAGATGCAGCAGCAGATGTATATATGTTTGCAAATGACCAGATTCCTACTCTGCTGGGTGCCGGTGCACTTTCCAAGCTGGGTGGTACGACAGTAGATACGATCAAAAATGAGAATGATCAGAAGATGACAGATTCTGTTACCTTCAAGGGGGATGTTTACGGAGTACCTTTTACATCAAACACATGGTTTATGTATTATGACAAGAGCAAATATTCAGAGGATGATGTAAAGTCTCTCGATACGATGATGAGCAAGGATCTTGGAAGCGGTGTTACAAACTTCGCATTTCCACTGGATAACAGCTGGTATGTTGCAGCATTCTATTATGCAGCAGGCGGTACATTATTCGGAGACGGAACAGACGCATCTGCCGGCTGTGACTGGGATAATGAAAATGGTGTAGCAACTACCAAATATATGGTAGACCTTGCAAAGAATAAGAAGTTCTCCTGTGAGAAGGACGGAAGCAGTATCGCAAAATTCAAGTCCGGCAAGCTGGGTGCTTACTGCTCCGGTTCCTGGGATGCAGCAGCGATCAAGGAAGCACTTGGTAAGAACTTTGGTGTAACACAGATCCCTACAGTAACGATCAACGGCAATGAGGGTCAGATGAAATCCTTTGCAGGAAGCAAAGCAATCGGTGTAAATCCAAAATGCAAGGATCAGGATGTAGCAGTAGCACTGGCACTGTATCTGGGTAGTGAAGAATGCCAGCAGATCCGTTTTGACACAAGAGGTATTGTTCCTACGAACAAGACAGTATCTGAGAGCAAAGCCGTACAGAAGGATAAGGTTGCACTGGCTCAGCAGGCAGAGATTGCAAATGCAGCAGTTGTTCAGCCTTTGTTAGATGAGATGGGAAGCTACTGGACACCGGCAGAGACGATGGGTAAAGAGATCGTTCAGGGTAACGTTACAGAAGCAAATGCAGAGAAGAAAACACAGGAAATGGTTAAGGGTATCTTAAGCAACGGACTGTAAAAAGAAACAGAGTTGTCCGGTGCCGGGCGGTGCAGGTACACCGGAGCATCGGACAGCCGGTAAGAAAGTAAGGAGAATGTCCTATGGCAAAGAATTCAAATATGGAATCTGCCCAGGCTATTACCGTGAAAAATGCATTGCAGCAGGGGGATCTGTTCACCCGGCTCAATGCTCTGGTCATGGGGCTTGGTAATATATGCAGAAAACAGATTATCAAAGGAATACTATATCTGGCGGCAGAAGTTATCTTCATCTTGTTTATGGTGATGAGCGGAGGCCATTTGTTAGTGGGACTTAAGACCCTGGGAACAAATGCAGGCGGAGAAGTATTTAATGAAGCAAAGCAGGTCTATGAATATACATCCGGAGATAATTCGATGTTATTCCTGTTATACGGTATATTGACCGTGTTTGCAGTTCTTGCATTTATCATCCTGTGGTGCTCCTCTATGAAATCAGCATACCAGGCGCAGGTGCTGCGGGAGAATGGAAAATACATACCAAATTTTAAAGATGATGTAGTCAGTCTTTTTGATCAGAATCTGCACAAGTTTCTCTTGGCAGGACCTATCACCTGTGTATTTGCATTTACGATTCTGCCGCTGGTTTTTATGGCAGCGATCGCATTTACAAATTACGATAGAAATCATCAGTCACCGGGTAAACTTTTTACCTGGGTGGGACTGAAAAACTTTGCAAAGCTGTTAGACAGCAGCAACGGTCTGGGTACGGCATTCTGGCATGTACTGGGATGGACACT
>CAUCOL010000303.1 GCA_958444395.1 uncultured Lachnospiraceae bacterium | reverse complement strand
CCGGGGTCCCTATAATTATTTTACAAGTCCGATTCTCTTTGCAACTTCCTGGTATGCATCCTCTACACCACCAAGATCTCTTCTGAAACGATCCTTATCCAGCTTCTCATGTGTCTTCTTATCCCAGAATCTGCATGTATCCGGTGAAATCTCGTCTGCCAGAATGATGGTTCCATCGCTTGTCTTACCAAATTCGATCTTAAAATCGATCAGATCAATACCACACTCATCGAAGAATCCCTTCAGAAAATCATTTACCATGAATGCGTACTTTGTAATCGTATCAATGTCTTCTCTGGTTGCTGCACCGATCGCAATTGCAAAATAATCATTGATCAGTGGATCACCGAGTGCATCGTCTTTATAACTGAACTCTAATGTAGGACAGAGAAGCTGAAATCCCTCTTCAATGCCCAGACGCTTAGAAAAACTTCCTGCTGCAACGTTACGCACGATTACTTCCAATGGAACGATATCTACTTTCTTAACTGCCGTCTCTCTATCGCTCAGCTCTTCTACATAATGAGTTGGAACACCTGCTTCCTCCAGCTTCTGGAAAAGGAAATTAGTCATACGATTGTTGATAACGCCTTTTCCTACAATCGTGCCCTTCTTTTCGCCGTTAAATGCAGTGGCGTCATCTTTGTAATCTACGATGAAAATATTTTCATCATCTGTTTTAAATACTTTTTTCGCTTTGCCTTCGTAAACCATGTCTAATTTTTTCACAATAGTTTCCTCCTAATCATGTAAGTTGTCATTACCGATAAAGTGCTTTCGGATCACCATTCGATGATTCCTTCGCATAACAACAGTGAATTACGCTGTTATCACAAGATACATTATATCAATTTCGGAGAAATCCGCAAGACTTCTTTTCGATTTTCATCTATTTCTTTTTCGATTTTGCTTTTGCGGTCACTGCCGGAGCAGTGGAAACCACCGTTTCCGGGGCAGGTGTTGCCTGAATCTTCTCCAGATCCTCCAGTGTCATGATGCCCTGCATAAATTTTAATTTCAGAATGCGCAGCACCGAATCCTCCAGCCTTTTCTCATCCAGGCTTCCCTCCTGGACCTTTGTCAGAATAGAGGTATATGCCTCCTGCAGATTCTGCGGCATCAGGACAATATCGGCTCCGGACTTCACTGTCTCATAAGCAGCATCTGCTGCCGAATAATAATCCGTAATCGATGCCATATCCAGTGCATCTGTAATGATCAGCCCCTCATATCCCAGTTCATCCCGGATGATCGTCGTCATGATCAGATCTGACATGCTCGCCGGTTCACTTGTCTCGGTCACCTTGCTGACAGAGATATGCGATACCATGATAAAGTCAGCCCCTGCCTCCATACCGGCCTCAAATGGCTTAAAATCAATCTTACGCAAACGAGAAATGCTGCTGTCTATATCCACACTGCCTACATGCGTATCTCCGGTGGAAGATCCCTGTCCCGGAAAATGCTTCAGCGCCGTACAGATATTCTGGCTCTGTGCTCCTTTGATAAAGGCGGACACATACTCCGATACCTTATCCGGATCATCCCCAAAGGAACGGCTGCCGATCTCCCGGTTCAGTTCGCTCGTCTTTACATCGGCAACCGGTGCCAGGTCTACATTAAAGCCCAGCTTCCCGATTTCTTCTGCGATCGTCTCCCCCATATTATATACATAATCGGCATTTTCTTTTTCGCCGATCTCTTCTGCCGATGGAAATACCGTCGTATGCATCTTCGGGTTATTGGCGATACGTGCTACATCCCCGCCTTCTTCATCCACCATTGTAAATAAAGGAGTCTGGCTGTTTTTCTGTAACCGCCGGAGCAGCCGCTTTGTCTGCTTACGTGCCGCTATATTTCTCGAAAAAAGAATCACACCCCCTACCGGGATCGATGCCAGTGTTGCTTTCATCCCTTTCGTCAGCTTATGGTGCTCATAAAAGTCTCCCCTGGAAGGATCCAGCTGCTCCAGATTCACTACAAACAGCTGTCCGACTTTCTGCTCCAGTGTCATCGCCTTCATATATTCCATTGCCGCATATGCGGCATCCTCTTCGCTCATGCCGACCGGCTGTTCATCCTGTCCATCCGTTGTCGATGCCTTCGGTGTATATACAGGCTTTTTCTTCTCAAACGGCATACTGCAACCTGTTAATATAACAGATAATGCCATCAAAAGCGCAATTCCTCTTCTGGCAGCCTTTCCTGCCGTCATGTTCCACTGTTTTTTCAATGTATTTTCCTCCCTGTTTCCGTGCTGCCTAACCCATAGTATGAATTATTCCGCCGTACGCTCCTATCATACCATACTTGTCTGGTGAAAAAAATTAAATTTTCGGGAAACTGTCCAAGCCGCCCGACATAGATTAGGAGTGTAAATAAATTTCCTGTACCTGGTTTCCAGCCCATGTGCTGTCAGTGCTCCGGCAAAACAGGTGCAGAACTGGAGGATTTCATGAGTGATTTAGCAGCAACTGGTTGTGGTGGCGGATGTAGCACAAACGATGGAGGATGTAACTGGATCATCATCCTGCTTCTTCTTTGCTGCTGTGGCGGCGGAAATGGCTTTGGCGGCTGTTTCGGCGGCTGCGGCGGAGACAACGGATGCAGCTCTATTATCTGGATCTGCCTGATCCTGTGCTGCTGCTGTGGAAATGGTTTCTAGTACAACGTAAACCGGTGTACTGGTATCTCGTCCATACAGCCGTCGTGATCCACGCAGGGGATGCAGACAAAAGTCTGCATCCCCTGTTTATCGTCTGTCTATCCTATAGGAAACCGTCTGACATACCGCCCTGCTTTTCTTCTGGGTGCATGCTCATCTGCCTGCCTTTTGCCGGCAGCGGATACACTCCCGGTCAATCTCATACACTGTGTTGTCTTCGAT
>CAUCOL010000302.1 GCA_958444395.1 uncultured Lachnospiraceae bacterium | reverse complement strand
GGCGCATACCAGCTTCCTCTGCAGATACATTCCACTCCTGCTTCTTCACATTTACCTCCCGCTGCATAGCTGTTTATTTTTTCTTTTTCATTCGGAAAAAAGCAAGGTCTTCCTCCGAATAATAAAATGACACAAGAAGCAATGCTGTAATCGCAGCGATCACCACATAGCAGTCTGCCACATTAAATACCGGAAAACGGATCACCTTTACATACAGAAAATCCACGACAAAGCTGCGGATAAAACGGTCGATCATATTTCCAACCGCTCCCGCCGCAAGCAATACATCCGCAATGCGAAGAGGCGTGTATTTTTTCTCACCTGGTATCTTTATATATAAAAAGAAAAAAAAAAAAAGAATCACCAGTGTCAGAAGCAGTAGAAAAATTCTTTTGTTCTGCAGGATTCCAAAAGCAGCCCCACGGTTTTCCAGATATTGCAGCACGAAGAGATCGCCCAGTATTTTATACTCTCCTGTCGGCTTTAACCAAAGGCAGGCAAGCCATTTCGTCCACTGATCGATAAATAATAGTGCAAGAAAGGATACACATCCTGTAATATATTTTTTCACTTGTTGCCTCCCAGTATCTGTTCCAATGCCTCTTTCATTTCCTCTACTGTAACATCCGTTGTGATCACAGCCTGTCCCAGTTCCTTCAACAGGATAAAACGGATCTGTCCGGCATCCATCTTTTTATCGCTCTTAGATACCTCGATCACTTCCTGCGCATCCAGTCCACTTACTGTGACCGGCAGATGCAGCTTACGGATCGTATCCACAACACGTGTATATTCTTCCTGCGTAATATAGCCTCGTCTGGCAGACAGATACGTTGCCGCAACCATCCCCAGTGCCACGCATTCACCATGTAGCATCCCAAAATTCATCAGCTTCTCGACCGCATGTCCCAGCGTATGTCCAAAATTCAGCAAAGCACGCTCGCCCTGTTCCTTCGGGTCATTTTCTACGACCTGTCTCTTGATCTCACAGCTGCCTGCCACGACCTCTTCCAAAACGTCACGATCCCGTCGGCAGATTTCTTCATAATGGCTGTGCAGATACTGATAATACGCCATATCCTTAATCAGACCATGCTTAATGATCTCGCCATACCCTGAAAAATACTCTGCATCCGTCAACGTATTTAACACAGAAAGATTCATATAAACCGCACTTGGCTGATGAAAGGCCCCGATCATATTCTTATAGCCACGGAAATCTACACCGGTCTTTCCACCAATGCTGCTGTCTACCATCGCCAGCAGAGAAGTTGGAAGCTGGATCACCTTGATCCCGCGAAGATACGTAGCTGCCGTATAACCTGCCAGGTCACCGACAACCCCACCGCCAAGTGCCAGCAGGATATCCTTTCGGTCAAAGTGTTCCCTGATCAGCTGTTCATACAGGTCTCCCACCGTATCCAGATGCTTTGACTGTTCGCCTGCTTCAAATACAAAAGAAATCACCCGGGAAGCACATCCGGATGCAATGGATGATACCTCTTCCAGATAGTACGGTGCTACATGGCTGTCTGAAACGATACAGATCTTTCGATGATCCAATGCAAAGCCCTTCAGTACATCCTGTAATCCTGCATAATCATGTTCTATATAGATGTTATAAATCGGTTTCTGATCATAATGTACGGTTATCTGTTTACTCATCGTTCTCCTCATTTCTCTTTTTTTATCAATGCGGTGACGCATCTTATAAAGCAAAAATACTGCCAAATCAACTGTCTTTTCTTCCAGCGATAAACTGCGTGTTCATCACCAGAAAAAAACAGTATTGATCTGACAGTCTTAATTCATGTGATTAATTTGCATCATAAAACTTAAACGGTGTGTCTTCTCCGGAAGGAACGGTATCACTTCCCAGAGAATAAGAATCCTCCTGCATGCTGCTTGCTCCTGAGATCGTGTAGGACTCCTGTGGAGCCGGTGCAGGCTCCTCTTCCTTCTGCATCGCAGAGAGTGCTTCATCAGCGGCATTTGCCAGACTGTCCAGAGACTCTTCCTTAGCTCCCTCCGAAGCAGCGATTGTCTCTTTTACAGCTGCCATATGCTGTGCCGCACCGGGAATGCCACTGTTACGTGATGTAAAATAGCTTGCCGGATCCGGTTCCTGGCTGACTGTTTCTTTGGCAGGCTCTGTCGCTGTAAAAGGCTGCTGTGGTGTACTCTGTAAGGAGTCCGTAGTACTCTTGGCCGATGTAAATACCGGTGCCGTGGCAGGCTGTGGCGTAGCGGCAGGCTCTGATGTCTGCATCACATCCTGTGGTGCAGGTTCAGACTGCTTTAAAACGGGCTGTTCCTGTGGTACAGCTGTTGGAGCTGCAGACATTTCCTCCACTGCGGCAGCATCAGCTGCTGCAGGTGCCGGCGTAGCGGCCGTGATCGGTGAAACAGACGGTGTCGGAATCTCAATATCCTGTGCCAGTTCCTCCGCCTCCGGAACGATCTCATCCAGATGGCTGATTGCCTCTTCCTGTCTCTCCTTAACGGCATCTTCCTGCTTCTTTAACAGATTCTCAAGATCCGGTGCGGAGATCTGATACTCTGTACTCTTTAACAGTCCCAGCTGATTTTCTACTAATGTCAGGAACTGCTCACGATATGTTTCATAGCCCTGCATCAGCTTACGCACATTTACGGATGTTTCCTGCAGCTTCTGCTCTGCCTCTGTCAGCATAGCAGTTGTGGATGTCTGTGTCTGCGTCAGAAGATTTTCTGCCGTCTCTTTGGCTTCTGACAGAACAGCATCTGCCTTTTCCTGTGCTTCCTTCTCGATCGCAGTTGCCTTTGTCGTAGCTGCCTCCAGTGTCTCTGTCGATGTTTTCTCCGCCAGCACCAGTGCCTTCTGCAGAGTTGTCTCCATCTGCTTATAATACTGCAACC
>CAUCOL010000301.1 GCA_958444395.1 uncultured Lachnospiraceae bacterium | reverse complement strand
ATAAACAATTCATAAATACCGGATACCTCCAGCGTCCGCATCAGATGCAGACGTCCGTCCCACATATTAAAATTCCCCACGACACTAATCGCTCTGGCATGCGGTGCCCATACTGCAAAATATACGCCCTTCACACCATTGACCTCCATCGGATGCGCTCCCAGCTTCTCAAAGATCTGGTAATGCTTTCCTTCGGCAAAAAGATACAGATCATCGCTGCTGATCTGCGGTGCAAAAGCATACGGATCCTCTGTGACAACGACGTCATCCTCTCCGTAAGCAATGTGCAGTTTATATGTATGTTTATATTTCTTCCCGCTGACATATTTTCCGAAGAATCCACTGCCCGGTTCTACTTCCTCCAGTTCGATGCGGTTCTTCCCGGCAGCGTCTGTCACTGCTACCGCCTGTGACTCCGGACGATACACAGTAAATACCTGCCCCTTGCCAAATTCATGTAAGCCCAGAATATTATGCGGGGCATTATGCTGTCCGGCTAATATCTCATCATATTCAACCCAGTTAATCCACTGATCCAGTTTTTCCTCCATATATCCCTCTCCAATCCGAGCAGGCATACCCGGAATCGTCTCATGTCGGAATGACGTTTCCTGCCGCTCTCGTTATTTCGTAATCCTGCAAACACCACCAAGCCCGCAGACTTGCAGAAAATCCTACGGATCGTCGGTGTTTGGCGGGTCAGATCACCCGATCGCAATTTGATTATAAATATCCCCTGCTATCAGCTTTTGACCCTCGCTTCATCATATTATAATTATGCCATAAATAGAAAATATTTCAAGATTTTTAGAACCTAAAAAGGACAAAAAAGGAGAGTCTCTTTTTATCGAGATTCTCCTCTGTATTTTTGAAATAATTGCTTATTTGGACATCTTCTCTACCATTTCTGTCACAGCCTTTGCCATCTGCTCAGACTGTGCATCCGCATCCTCCAGAGAAGTACCTACTACACCATAGTAAAACTTAACCTTTGGTTCTGTACCGGATGGACGTACACACATCCATACATTGTCTGTCATATCGAAATACAGTACATTGGATTTTGGAAGTCCGGTTGGCTTTGTCTCGCCGCTCTCCAGATCCAGGATCGTATCCTTCTGATAGTCGCGGAAGGATGTCACCTTATGACCGCAGAACTCTTTTGGCGGATTCTCACGAAGTGTTGTCATGATCTCCTGGATCTTGGCAAGTCCCTCGATACCCTTCATGGTAACTGCCTGTACACCATCCTTGTAATATCCGTATCTCTCATACATAGCGATCATTGCATCCCACAATGTCATGTTCTGTGTCTTATAATAAGCGGCAGCTTCGCAAAGTGCCATTGTAGCCACGATCGCATCCTTATCACGCGCATGTGTACCGATCAGACAGCCATAACTCTCTTCAAAGCCAAACAAATATGTTCCTTTTCCACTTGTCTCAAAACCAAGAATCTGCTGACCGATGAACTTAAAGCCTGTCAGCACCTCGATCAGATCGACGCCATAGTATTTTGCAATCGCATCTGCCATATTGGAAGTAACAATCGTCTTGATCAGCTTACCATCTGCCGGAAGTCCCTCTGTTGCTTTTCTCTGGGATAATTCATAGTCTGCCAGAAGACAGCCGGACATGTTTCCCGTCAATGTGATGTATTCACCACTCTTTGTATCCTTTACATAGACACCGAGACGGTCTGCATCCGGATCTGTAGCCAGTACGAGATCTGCACTCTTTTCCTTTGCCAGCTTCAATGCCAGTTCAAAGGCCTCTGCTGCTTCCGGATTTGGATAGCTGACGGTTGGGAACTCACCATCCGGCAGTTCCTGTTCCGGTACAACATATACATTCTCAAAACCAAGCTCTTTTAAGACACGTCTTGCCGGAATATTTCCTGTCCCATGTAATGGTGTATACACGATCTTTAACTTACTTCCCATCTCTTTGATGCTGTCCCAATGGATGACCTGCTTCTTCAGCTCCTCGATGTATTTATCATCGATCGCTGCACCGATCTGCTCATACAGTCCCTTTGCGATCGCATCCTGCTTGTCCATTGTCTTGACTGTCGCATAATCTGTTACTGCTTTTACCTCATCCATGATACCTGTGTCATGTGGTGGTGTGATCTGGGCGCCATCCTCCCAGTATACCTTGTAACCGTTATATTCAGGCGGATTGTGGCTGGCTGTTACATTGATACCAGCTACACATTTCAGTTCACGCACTGCAAAAGAAAGCTCCGGTGTTGGGCGAAGAGACTCAAATACGTATGCCTTAATGCCGTTAGCTGCAAGACAGAGTGCAGCTTCATCTGCAAACTCAGGTGACATACGACGGGAATCAAATGCAATAGCGACACCCTGTGCTGCTTTGCCGGCTTTGTTGATATAATTTGCGAGTCCCTGTGTTGCCTTACGTACGGTATAAATATTCATACGATTTGTACCGGCACCGATGATACCTCTTAATCCGGCAGTACCAAACTCCAGATCCATGTAAAAACGTTCTTTGATCTCGTTTTCATCCTCTGCGATGGCTTTCAGTTCTGCCTTTGTGTCCTCATCAAAATAAGGATTGGTCAACCACTGGTTATAGCTGTCTTTGTAGTTCATTCTCTTTTCCTCCTCTATATATATAACGGTTCACACCGTTATTTTCTTATTCCGCTGCCGTCACATCCGGCAGTTCCGTAGCCGCTGTGCCATTGGCTGTCAGCTCTGAGAACTTCAGTGTCACATCCTGGTCATCATCCAGGATATCCACAGAATAGCTCTTGGTAATATAACCATCCCGGCTCAGCGTCAGTGTCTGTGAACCGATCACCTTTGTAAATGTACACGGTGCCAGTCCTTTATATACATTATCCAGATACACCTGTGCTCCCTCCGGAGCAGATAC
>CAUCOL010000300.1 GCA_958444395.1 uncultured Lachnospiraceae bacterium | reverse complement strand
CTGATCCGTGTACGTTGTGAGGAATAAATGATAAGCAGGTGTAATAGAAAGGCATGGGTGATAAAATATGGAGAAGAACGTAAGATTAAGACTTTTGCTGGTTATGGAGATGTTGGTAGAACAGACAGATGAAACGCATGGGGTGACGATGCAGGATCTGCTAAAATGGCTGGCAGACCATCAGATCGCCGGAGAACGAAAAAGTGTATATGAGGATATTCATGCGCTGCAGGAGTATGGACTGAATATCATTTATAATGCGGATGATAAGGCATACCATATGGTACAGTAATCATAGAAAGGGATTAGGATCAATATGACACCACAGGAAAAATATTTGCAGATCGTTGATGAGGTGATCGAAAAAGGACCAATGAAGCCCGACTGGATCTCATTGGAAGATCATGCAGTGCCGGAATGGCTGAAAAAGGGCAAATTTGGTATTTTCATTCATTGGGGACTTTTCAGTGTACCGGCATTTAATAATGAATGGTACTCCAGAAATATGTATATCCAGAGCATGGAAGAGTGGGAACATCACAGGAAAACATATGGTGAGCATACCCAATTTGGCTATAAGGATTTTATTCCCCTGTTTACGGCACCGAAGTTTGATCCGAAAGCATGGGTCAGCCTGTTTAAGGAAGCAGGGGCAAAGTATGTTATGCCGGTAGCAGAGCACCATGACGGATTTCAGATGTACGATTCTGAGATCAGTGAATGGAACAGTGTGAATATGGCAATGAAAAGAGATGTTCTTGGTGAATTAAAGCAGGAGATCGAGGCGCAGGGACTGACATTTTGTGAGTCAAATCATCGGATCGAGCATGCATTTTTTATGGGGCATGGCTGTGAATTTGAGAGTGATATCAGGCAGCCGATGAAGCTGGGCGATTTTTATTATCCGGCAATGCCGGAACCGGACAATCAGGATCTGTTCAGTCCGGCACCGCCACAGGACTTTATGGAGGACTGGCTGGCGAGAAACTGCGAGCTGGTCGAGAAATATCATCCGAATATGGTGTATTTTGACTGGTGGATCCAGCATGACAGTGTAAAGCCTTATTTGAAGAAATTTGCAGCATATTATTATAACCGTGGGCTGGAATGGGGACAGCAGGTTACGATCTCGTATAAGCATGATGCGATGATGCTGGGAAGCGGTCTGCTGGATATGGAGCGTGGTCATTTTTCACAGGCCAAGCCATTTGTATGGCAGTCAGATACCTCGATGGCATATAATTCCTGGTGCTACACGGAGCAGAACCGTTTTAAACCGGCAGAGGAGATCATACAGGATCTGGTGGACATCGTCAGTAAGAACGGCTGTCTGCTGCTGAATGTCGGTCCGAAAGCCGATGGAACGATCTGTGATGAGGAGACGGCGATATTAAAGACGATCGGTCAGTGGATGAAGATCAATGGGGAGGCAATCTATGGCACCCATCCGTGGCGCGTGCAGGAAGAAGGAAGTACAAAGGGCGTGGAAGGAATGTTCTCCGAAGAGGGAAGAGCTGCCTTTGGAAATGATGATATCCGTTTTACCTGCAAGGGAGACTGCATCTATATCATTGCGATGAAGCAGGAGCAGGAGGATGTGATCGTGCGGTCTATGGGAGAAGACAGCAAGGATTTTCATGGAATCATACTGGAGATCAAGGCGTTGGGATACGAGGAAGAAGTAACCTATAGCCGGGATGCAGAGACACTTCGTCTGCATGCACCATTTGTAAAGAGTGAACTGCCGGTGGTATACCGGATGAAATTAAAATAATCTGAACCTGAACAAACAGGGATTCGGCAGCGGGTATTGCCGGATCCCTGTTTTGAACTGTCTGCGAACTGTTTTGGATTTATAGCAGAAGATTAGAAAAAGAGGTTATCAAATGATAACCTCTTTTTGTTACACCTCATACGCAAATTCAAATAACTTTTAATAAAATAAGAAATTATATCAATAAAAATTAAAATGATTTATGCAATGAATATAACTATTTGGTTTTGATGGTGCAAATTAAGCCTTAACTACGTTAGCAGCCTGAGGTCCTTTTTCGCCGTTTACTACGTCGAATTCTACGCTTTCGCCTTCTTCAAGAACTTTGAATCCATCCATCTGAAGTGCTGAGAAATGTACGAATACATCCTTGCCAGTTTCATCAGAAATGAAACCAAAACCTTTTTTTGCATTAAACCATTTAACTGTACCTTTCATTGTACTGCCTCCTAAAACTAAATATTTGAGTAATTTATGCAAGTACATAAATTTAACAACAAATTTAATCTACCATATTTTGAAAGTACTGTCAATGAAAACAGCTGATCGGAAGAAGGCAGCGGAAAGGCACTTGCCGTAAATCGCCAGCCGGTGCAGAACGGGAGAAGACAGGGGGATGCACCATATATGGGATATCGGTATCAGGACTGGTTTTTAATCTCTTCTGCCAGTTCCTCCAGATACATCCAGCGGTCCATTTTATCGGACAGCTGTTGTTCCAGTTCGTTCTTCTGGCTGGTCAGTTCATTCAGATGTACAAAGTCACTGGCGGCCTTTAGGATCTCCCGGTCGATCTGTTCGATGGATTCTTCCAGACCGGCGATATCTGTTTCAATCGTTTCATAATCTTTCTGTTCCTGATAGGACATTTTCTTTTTCTTCTGCTGTCCGTCTTTCCAGTTGTTTTTATTGACGGTCTTGACCGAAGTCTGTGCAGGAGCCGGGGAGTCTGCCAGCTGTGCCGTCGGCTTTCTTTTCTGCAGATAATCGGTATAGCCGCCTTCATACTGCGTTATATAGCCGTCCCCTTCATAAGCAAAGATACGGCGTACGATACGATCCAGAAAATACCGGTCATGAGATACGGTCACAACGATCCCGTCAAAATGATCCAGATAATCTTCTAGTATGGTCAGTGTGGCGATATC
>CAUCOL010000299.1 GCA_958444395.1 uncultured Lachnospiraceae bacterium | reverse complement strand
TGGTCTGTATCCGGCAGATGGTGCAAAATATCAGGATCTGAGAGATGCTTTGGAGAAGTTACAGCTAAATGATGCATCCCTGCAGTTTGAGGCAGAGACATCGATTGCCTTAGGCTTTGGTTTCCGCTGTGGTTTTCTGGGACTTCTGCATCTGGAGATTATACAGGAACGTCTGGAACGGGAATATAATCTGGATCTTGTTACGACAGCACCGGGTGTTATCTATAAGGTATATAAGACGAACGGAGAGGTCGTTGAAGTGACGAATCCATCCAATCTGCCGGATCCATCGGAGATTGAGCATATGGAGGAACCGATCGTTTCGGCAGAGATCATGGTAACGACAGAATTTGTCGGTGCGATTATGACACTGTGTCAGGAACGCAGAGGCACATATCTTGGTATGGAATATATCGAAGAAACGCGTGCCTTGTTAAAATACGATCTTCCGCTGAATGAGATCATTTATGATTTCTTTGATGCGTTAAAGTCACGTTCCAGAGGGTATGCTTCGCTTGACTATGAGATGAAGGGCTATCAACCATCCAATCTGGTAAAGATGGATATTCTGATCAATAAAGAGGAGATTGATGCACTTTCCTTTATCCTGCATGCAGACACGGCGTATGAACGAGGCCGCAAGATGTGTGAGAAATTAAAAAAAGAGATTCCAAGACAGCTGTTTGAGATTCCGATTCAGGCTGCGATCGGAAGCAAGGTTATCGCCCGTGAGACGGTTAAGGCAATGCGCAAAGATGTTCTTGCCAAATGTTATGGTGGTGATATTTCCCGAAAACGTAAACTGCTTGAAAAACAGAAGGAAGGAAAGAAACGTATGCGCCAGTTTGGAAATGTTGAGATTCCACAGCAGGCATTTATGAGCGTTTTGAAGCTGGATGATGAATAAAAAAGACCTGTCTCTGTATGTACACATTCCATTCTGCGTCCGGAAATGTCTTTATTGTGATTTTCTGTCAGCACCGGCAGGAGCCGATGTCATAGAAGAATATATCAAATGGCTGGGGCGCCAGATCAAAGCCTGGGGGCAGCTTATTTCTAAGGAGTACCGTATACAGACTATATTCTGGGGAGGCGGTACTCCTTCCTGTCTTACACCGGATCAGATCCTTTTTCTGAGTGATATGCTGTACCAATATTGGGACATAGACGAACAGGTTGAATTTACGACAGAGGCTAATCCGGGAACTGTAACGTCAGCAATCGCCGATGCCTGGAAAAAAGCGGGGATCAACCGCGTCAGTCTGGGACTGCAGTCTGCACAGGATGCGGAATTAAAGGCGCTGGGGCGGATTCACACCTACCGGGAATTTCTGACTACATGGGATCTGTTAAAGGAAAAGGGCTGGGATAATATGAATATTGACCTGATGGCGGACATTCCGGGACAGACGCTGGAAAGCTATCTGGATACATTAGAAAAGGTGATCGCCCTGCAGCCACAGCATATATCAGCCTACAGCCTGATCGTTGAACCGGGAACCCCTTTTTATGAAATGGAGCAAAGAGGGGAACTGGTGATCGCAGAGGAAGAATGTGACCGGGCGATGTATGAACAGACCCGCATATTGCTGGGACAGCATGGGTACAGACGGTATGAGATCTCAAATTATGCACTGGAGCATAAAGAATGCCGGCATAATAAAGTGTACTGGCAGACCGGATCGTATCTCGGGCTTGGACTGGGGGCGTCCTCTTATATGGAGGACAGGCGGTTTTCAAATCCTTCCGGGTTTGATGCCTTTTATAAAAGTATCCGTATGATGGAGGCATTGCCGGCAGACTGTGGCACTGATCTGAAGGAACTGCTGCCCGGGCTTTATCCACAGGACCGGCTGGAGGTTTTGAGCCGTAACAATCAGATGGAAGAGTTTATGTTCCTGGGTCTTCGCATGATGGAAGGCGTCAGCCGCCATATCTTTCAGAAGCGGTTTGGCACCTCGATCGATGCCGTTTACGGAAATGTGCTACATACTTTTTTTGAACAAAATCTATTGGCAGAAGATGGGATTCATGATAGAATTTATCTGACTCGTCGGGGAATCGACGTGAGCAATCAGATTTTTTCAGAATTTTTGCTGGATTGAGGAAGGCTATACTTCGAAAGCACCTATACCTGGAGCTTTTGTGAGTGTATAACAGAAGAATGGAGGAAGAAAAATGGCAAAAGTAGGAATTTTAATGGGAAGCGACTCAGATTTACCAATCATGAGCAAAGCTGCCAGCATGTTGGAAGATTTTGGAATTGATTATGAGATGACGGTGATTTCAGCGCACAGAGAGCCGGATATTTTCGTGGATTATGCGAAGAAGGCTGAGGAAAGAGGCATTGATGTAATTATTGCGGGTGCCGGTGGAGCTGCGCATCTGCCAGGCATGTGTGCTGCGATTTTCCCACTCCCTGTAATCGGTGTACCGATCCATACAAAATCTCTGGGAGGCGTTGATTCGTTATATTCTATTGTACAGATGCCATCTGGTATTCCGGTTGCAACGGTTGCGATCAACGGAGCAGCAAATGCAGCCATTCTGGCAGCAAAGATGCTGTCTATCAGTGATAAAGAGCTTCGTAAGAAGCTGGCAGACTATAAAGAAGGGCTGAAAGATCAGGTCGTTGCCAAAGCAGAGAAGCTGGATCAGCTCGGATATGAAGCCTATTTAAAACAGATGTAGTTTGTTTTTGTTTTGACATAAGGCAACATGACGGTGAAAGAGCGGCAAGTGTGACTCTTTCCCTATTGTCTGCATCATGCAAAAAAGCCCCTGTGTTTCTTTCTCATATATGTGAAAGAAGCTCAGGGGCTTATTCCATGCGTTATAATGCTCCGCGAGGATGCGGTCACCGCACAGAGGAAGATTGCATAAGCAATTGTTCGTGTATAGGAAAATGCTCGTAATGTAGAGTGAAAAAGGGCAAAACGCTGGTTTTGCCCTTT
>CAUCOL010000298.1 GCA_958444395.1 uncultured Lachnospiraceae bacterium | reverse complement strand
CATGGCCACTGGCAATCGTATGTGTATGTACATCCAATAAATATTGCATTTTTATCTCCATTCTGCAGATGGTTTTGTATCAAAAAAGCGCAGGCAAACGATCAGATGATGCACTGCAGGAAAAGCTGTTTTGTGGCATCTGCGGCACAAATAACAGACTTGCACAGGTACAGGATTGTGAAAATACCGCCGATGCGGTATTTTTCACACAATCCCTTCCGGTACGTTTTATTCTATCATATTATTTTGCCGCTTTTTTTGCAAGGGTGGTATCTACTAAGGTGTCATAAGAGGCACGCTGTTTGATCACGCCGGATTCTTCCAGAATATCCTGCAGCAGTTCAAAGCTCTCTTTTTCAAAAATCAAATTTTCCTTCCAGGTGCCCTGGTTATGATATCTGGTAATGATGGTTACCAATGCTTCCCGTTTGGTCTCCGGAAACTGATCGGCAATCACATCGGCAATCTCCTCCGGTGTATGGGATAAAACAAAGTCCATCCCTTTTTGCAGTGCTCTGGTAAATGCCAAAAGCTCTTTTTCATGCGCCTTCAGATAACTTTTTTTCGCAGAGTAGGCAGTATATGGAACCATACCACTCGCCTCACCCAGCGAAGCGATCACGACACCTTTTTTCTCGCTTTCCAGAGAAGCAGCAAAAGGTTCAAATTCAACCGTGTAATCGCCCTGACCGGATGCAAATGCCTGTGCGGTCAGACCAAAGTCGATATTTTTTACGATCGTTACATCTTTGGCAGGATCCATGCCGTTTTTACGTAAAATGTATTCAAAAACCATTTCCGGCATGCCACCATCTCTTCCACCCAGAACCGTCTTTCCTTTCAGGTCACTCCATTTAAAATCTTTCTGTTCAGATCGTGCGACAAGAAAGTTTCCGGCACGCTGCGTCAGCTGTGCGAAATTCACAATGTAGTCCTTAGCACCTTCCTGCGCTACGTAGATGGAGGCTTCGGATCCCATAAAACCAACATCTGCTTCTCCGGATAACACGGCTGTCATCGTATTATCGGCTCCCATACCATTGATGAGTTCCAGATCAATCCCCTGTTCAGTGAAGTACCCTTTCTCAATCGCAACATACTGTGGTGCATAAAAGACGGAATGTGCTACTTCATTCAGGCGTATTTTTGTCAGTTTTTTATTGGATGGCGTACATCCGGTCAGTGTGGTAAATACAAGCACGAAAAGCATGGTAAGACTGACTGCTGTGTAAAATGGTTTCCCTTTCTTTTTTGGATTCATATTTCCCTTTCCTCTGCCAGCCGGAGATACCGGTCTCTGCAGATACCTGCAGCACCGCTTTGGTAACAAAAAGAGACAGCCGGAATCAGCTGTCTCCCTGTTTGGGCAGATATAAATGATTCTGCACTATCTTATGCTGCAGGTGCAAAAGGGTGCAGGCAAACTATTCTCTTACCGGAACAGATTACCATTCTGTGAGAATCCGTTATTATTTTGGGAACCATCTCCCTGAGAGGAGTTATTATTCCGGGAACCGTTTTCCTGGGATGAATTATTGTTCTGGGAGCCATTTTCCTGAGAAGAATTACTGTTCTGGATATCCTCCGGCGCATCCGATTTTTTACCCAGCGTTACAGTTAATTTTACTTCTTTATATTCTCCATTTGACATACGTTTCACAGTGACACTTACTTTACTGCCCGCCTTGCAGCGTCCCAGTTTCTCCTGTAAGCCTTCCATAGTTGTTACATCATTGCCATTAAAGTTTACGATAATGTCACCGGATTTCATGCCGGATTTGGCAGCAGGTGAGCTTTTGGTGATCTTGCTGACATAGACGCCTTCCGGCATATTATAATACTGTGCATATTCGCTGGTTACGTCTGTGCCGGTGATTCCAAGATAAGCCTGCTCGTTCTCAGATACCGTTTCCGCACTGATCAGATCATTGATAATCGGGATCGCTGTAGAGATCGGAATAGCAAAGCCCATGCCTTCCACCTGTGTATCGGCATATTTGGCAGAGTTGATACCGATAACCTTTCCCTCGTCATCCACCAGTGCACCGCCACTGTTACCAGGGTTGATTGCAGCATCCGTCTGCAGCAGCTTCATTGTGACATCCTCGGAAGAAACCGTACGATCCTTTGCACTGATATAACCGACTGTCACGGAAGTGCCATAGCCCAGTGCGTTACCAATCGCAATCGCCTGCTCTCCGATCTCTACCTTATCAGAGTCACCAAGAGTAGCTACTTTTATGTTTTTCTTCGTGTCAGAAGAAAGATCCTTTAAAGGAATGGATACAACTGCCAGATCCGAATCCGAATCTGTTCCCTTTACGCTGGCTGTATAAACGCTCTCATCATTGAATTTTACAGATACCTTTGTGGCATCGGATACTACGTGGTTATTTGTAGCGATGTAGATATTGTCGCTATCCTCTCCCACAATAATACCGGAACCGCTGCCGGTTGATTCCTGCGAATAAGTTCTGCCGAAGATATCCTGCTCATCGGATTCTACGGTTACATCAATAGCAACAATGGATGGAAGCACATTTGCTGCAACAGAGGATACACCGGAGGAACTGCTGTCGGAACTGCTGTCCGTCGTTGAAGTTTTAGCCAGTGTGGCAGAAGAATCGGTTGCCTCCTTACTGCTTTCAATCGCGGTATTACCGGTCAGTTTATTAGCGGCAAAATTGGCACCCTCAAATGTCATGCCGCCGACCAGTCCAAACACGGCCGCATATGTTGTCACTTTCAAGAAATCTTTTTTATTCATAATGAAAACCTCCATTCTATAGACGTTGTATGTAACATACAATGTGTTTGTTCTTTTGTTTATGTTTATATCATAGCAGTCAAATATGTTTGAATTGTGATCTCCTCTTTAATAAAATGTGTTCAAATTCTAAACAAAAAATAAAACGCAGCCACCCTGGACACCGGGCTCTCTCCCCTCAGCTTGCAGCAAAGACTTCCCACACC
>CAUCOL010000297.1 GCA_958444395.1 uncultured Lachnospiraceae bacterium | reverse complement strand
GATCATACGTTCCTTCCTCATACCGGATCGGATAACGCACCGGAAGCTGTTTAAGCAGCCGCTTCTGCTCCTCTACCCGCTTTTGGTATTCCTCCTGTGGTGCTATGTTTGGATTATAATAATAGATCGTGATATGAAAATACTCTGCCAGATAGGACAGACAGTAACTGCTGCAGGGTGCACAGCAGCTGTGCATCAGCAGCGTCGGAACTTTCTTCTCCTGCTGCAGACGGGCAAGCAGCTTTTCCAGTTCTTTTTGAAAATTTCTCTGCTCAAATGGTATTTCTTTCATCGTTTTTGTATGCTTCCTTTCTATCGCTGCAGCCGTTCTGCCGGCACAAACACCTGTACCAGCACGGATTCATGCAATGCCTGCTGCGTATATCCCATCGCTTCCTGGATCTGCACCGGTACACCTGCAAAGAAAATCTTTCCTGCCAGCAGGCACAGAAGGAAGATCCACAGAAAACCGGCGATCGCCCCGCCCCACTTATTCACCTTACCGACCACCGGAATATGATCGATCACTT
Source organism: uncultured Lachnospiraceae bacterium (assembly GCA_958444395.1). Taxonomy (GTDB): domain Bacteria; phylum Bacillota; class Clostridia; order Lachnospirales; family Lachnospiraceae; genus Jutongia. The sequence continues at coordinate 2,467 of CAUCOL010000297.1, read as the reverse complement.
TTAACAGAACCAGACAACGCATCAGCATAAAATGAATCACACCAAATGCTACAAAAAACAAAAGGGCATATGCAAACTCCTGTGCCGTATCCTGTATCAACGGCTGTGTCAGTGATGCCAGAGTTCCGCCTGACTGCCTGCCCTGCAGCAATGGCAGTAAAACGGAAGAAGCAACACCGGCTTTCAGACGATCTGCAATCAGCCCCGCTGCAATATAAGAGACAACCATCGCTACCAGGCGGGCGATCGTGAACACAAGTCCACGACGATACCCGGCAAAAATGGCGGTCAAAAATAAAATTCCTATCACAATATCTGTAATATTAACTACTGTCATACGCATTATAATAAGACGTCCGCCATATCGTACAGACCTGCCTGTTTGCCCTTTAAGAACTTCGCAGCAGTAACCGATCCTTTCGCAAAAACGGCTCTGGAATACGCAGTATGCTTAAAGGTGATCACTTCATCCTGACCGGCAAAGATCACTTCATGATCGCCGACGATCGTTCCACCACGTACCGCACTGATTCCCAGCTCTTTCTTGCCTCTTGCCTGTCTTACCTGGCTTCTGTCGTATACATATTCGAACTGTCCACCCATTGCCTCGTTCACAGAATCAGCAAGTGCCAGTGCTGTTCCGGAAGGTGCATCAAGTTTTTTGTTGTGATGCTGCTCTACGATCTCTACGTCAAACCCTTCCCCACACAACTTTACGGCTGCCTCTTTTAACAGCTTCATTAACAGATTGATTCCAAGAGACATATTGGCAGAGCGAAGCACAGCAACCTTCTTACTCGTCTCCTGAAGATACGTCAGCTGCTCCGGTGACATGCCGGTAGAACACTGTACGATCGGTGTCTGTGTCTTTGCCGCATAATCCATACGCTTCTCGAATCCATTGGCAGATGAGAAATCAATGATAACATCTGCTTTCACATCACAGGCATCTATATCGGTAAATACCGGATATGTATTTTCTCTGTTGTCCACGATATCAATTCCTGCCACGATCTGTGCATCCTCTTCCTCTGCTACCATCGCAGTGATCATCTGTCCCATACGTCCATTACAGCCAACCATAATAATATTTGTCATCTCATTCTTCCTCCATGTGTTTTCTATTTATTGTCCGGTTCTGTCGTATCCTTCTCCAGATCAATCTTGGAGATCACATCTACATACGCACGCAGCGAATCCGGCAGATGATTTCCCGTCAGAACCAGACGAATATAATCCTCACGCATCTGAATCAGCTGGATAATATCCTCCTCTGTAATGATACCAACATCGATCAGTCCCAGCACCTCATCCAGTACCAGAACATCACATTCCCCGGTATCGATCACCTTTTTGGCAAAATTAAATCCATTCAGAATATTCTGTGTCTCTTCCTTCTTCTGTGAAGCCAGAAGCTCCTCAAAGGATGCATCCTCTTTTTCAAACCGAAATAGCTTGATATCCGGCTCCAGACGCTCCAGAAAATTAAATTCTTCGGCATCTTTTCCCTTCAGAAACTGAATGATGATGACCGATTGTCCCAGACTTGCCGCACGGATACACTGTCCTACCGCTGCTGATGTCTTACCTTTTCCATTTCCATAAAATACCTGAACCACTTTGTTTTCCATACTGATAACCATGCCTTCCCAAATACCTGTCTCTTATGACAGGCATAAAGCTGCAAAATGAATTGCACCTACAAAAACTATGCATCCCGGCAGCTGCCCTTTCCCCGGCAGCACCCTGAAATACAAATAGCCGGAATTAATGTTTTTCACATCAACCCCAGCTATTTTATCACATCTGTTTCTAAAATGCTATAGTCTTATCCAGAGCCCGTTTATTCCCCGGTCTCTGTCTCGTCTTCCTTCGGCTCATACTCTAATTTGCTGACAGACACCTCATAGGCAACTCTCTTTTCGTATTCATCCTCGCTGATCTTTTTCTGATACTCACGGCTCTGGATACGACCCCAGATCTGAATATGGGCGCCTACCTCAAACTGATCTGCATAACGGGCATTACGTCCCCAGCAGATGCATGGAATATAATCGGACTTGCCATATGGACGGTTGACCGCCAGAAGGACGTCTGCGATCTCTCTGCCAAGCGGCGTCTTGCGATAGATCGGCTTTTTGCAGACATAACCATCCAGAAATATATGATTGGGATCCTGTTCATCCTCTTCCAGATCGATCAGTTCAACCTCTCTGGCGAAAACAGATAACACCAGTCTGTTTTTCGTCTCCTCATGACGATTATACGAACGAAACTGTCCACTCGCTTTTAACGTGCATCCTCTGTAATCTGATTTCACATCCAATATTCTTTCTGAAACCATTATTGGGATAATGTCACAGGAATTACTTAACCGGCACACTTCGATGTCTACCGTATAAAAATCCTCTCCATACACTGTATGGCTGTATGCGAACTCGCTGACAACCTTTCCTGCAATTGTTAC
>CAUCOL010000296.1 GCA_958444395.1 uncultured Lachnospiraceae bacterium | reverse complement strand
GCTATATGAAACCGACGGCAGAGATGGCAGAAAAATATCCGGATGTATATTTCTCTCATGGAACCGGCTATATGAGCAATGGAAAGAATTTTAATAATTATTTTGGACGGATCTATCAGGCAAGATATTTAAGCGGCATTGTAGCCGGAATGAATACGAAGACAGATAAAATCGGCTATGTAGCGGCAATGGATTCCTCCAATGCGGAAGTAACCGGTGGTATCGATGCTTTTGCACTGGGGATCTATTCTGTGAATCCGCAGGCAAAGGTCTATGTCAAGGTGACGAACAGCTGGTATGATCCGCAGAAGGAAAAGGAAGCGGCACAGGTGCTTCTGGATGCCGACTGTGATGTGATCGCACAGCATTGCGACACAGAGTACCCGCAGAGTCTTGCGCAGAAAAAGGGAGTTTATAGCATCGGTTATAATTCGGACATGAGTAAAAATGCACCGGATGCATGTCTTTGCAGCGTGATCTGGAACTGGAGTGCATATTATACGGCAGCGGTACAGAGTGTGATCGACGGAACGTGGGATGGAAGTAATTATTATGGCGGTATGGCAGAAAATCTGGTAGGGATTACAGCGTTGGCGGATTTTTGTGCAGACGGTACACAGGAAAAGGTGGAAGAGGCAAAGGAGCAGATCCTGTCAGGAGAAAACGGTGTCTTTGATGGTGTGCTCGAAACGAATACCGGTAAAACAGTAGGAGAACAGGGAAAAACACTGGATGATGCAACGATTACCGGGAAGATCAACTGGTATTTTAAGACAGTTCAGGTATTGAAATAGTCTGGGGAGGTGTGAAATTATGAGCATAAGAACAAGAATCCTTGCGATTGCAATAGGTCCGGTATTGATCCTGGGAATCCTTTCGATGGCATTTACAACGACTATGGTGCAGAATGCAATGCTGTCAGAAATCGAGGATGCACTGAGGGGAACAGCGGCAGCGACCCTGGCGGCATATGATCAGAATGCCGGAGATTATCTGCAGACAAGCAATGGAGATATCTGGAAGGGCAGTTATAATGTATCCAAGTCAGAAAATCTGGTTGACAGGATTAAAAGTAATACCGGAATGGATGTCACTTTTTTCTATGGAGATCAGCGGATCATGACTTCGGCGAAGGATGCCGATGGAAATCGCGTCCTGGCATCGACGGCCGGAGAGCGGATTGTAAAGAATGTATTAAAGGGAGGAAAAGAGTACTTCAGTCATGCTGTTTCCATTGAAGGGACAATGAATTACGGCTATTTTATGCCGGTATATCAGAATAATTCAACAGAAATCATCGGCATGGTGTTTGTAGGAACAAATAAACAGCAGAAAGACCAGGTGATTAACAAGATACTGGTGACGATCAGTATTGCAGTGGTTGTGGTGATGTTGCTTTGTATTGCGGCAGGGATCCAGCAGGCAGCTTCGATGAGCAGGAATATACGTACCAGTATCCGGGTCGTAGAGAAGGTCGCAAAAGGAAATCTGAACGTCTGGGTGGATGAGAAATTGATGAAACGCAAGGATGAGATCGGTGATCTTTCCCGTGTTACGGTAACACTGCGTGATGCGATGCAGTCGACGATCCGGGATATTTCACAGAATGCCGAAAGATTGCTGGAGGCTTCCGGGATGCTAGGAACAGCAGCAGACCGCACGAATGGAACGATGCAGCAGGTACAGCGTGCAGTGACACAGATCGTAGATAATTCACAGCAGCAGGCAGACAATTCCAAAGAGACTTCAGATCATATGCGGGTCATGGGGGAGCGTATCACGGAGACGACCAGCGAGGTGGAAGCATTGGATCAGAATGCCACTTCGATGCAGTTCTCCAGCGAACGTGCTTCTGAGACGTTAAGCCGTCTGCTGCATATTAATGAAGAGGTGGAAGCGACGATCGAGCAGGTGAGAGAGCAGACAAACCGAACGAATGAATCGGTGCAGAAAATTCATAAGGCAACGGCATTTATTACGTCGATTGCAGAGGAGACAAATCTGCTGAGTCTGAATGCATCGATCGAGGCGGCAAGAGCCGGTGAGGAAGGAAAAGGATTTGCTGTAGTAGCAGGACAGATTAAGAAGCTGTCCGAACAGTCCAATGAATCCAGCCGGGCAATTGAGGTGACGGCACAAGAGCTGAGCCAGGATTCGATGAAGGCAGTGGAAGTGATGCAGCAGATGCAGGAGGCGATGGCAAGTCAAAGCCAGAGTATGCAGGAAACAAAAGAAGTTATGGCTGAGGTGATCCGTCAGATCGAATGCTCGATGCAAAGCATTCATCTGATCAAAGAAACAACCGGCTCACTGGAGCAGACGCGGGGGGAAGTGCTCAGCGCGGTAGAGGATCTGTCCGGCATAGCACAGGATAATGTATCCGGAACACGCCAGACCTATGATGAGACACAGGTGGTGGCAGATACATTCCGTCAGGTGTATTCCGGTGCAGAGCAGCTGCGGGAGATTGCAGACCAGCTGGTAGAAAGTATTGCTTATTTTAAAATGTAATGGACAAAGAAAAGGAGTAATATGGCATTATATGCATTAGGAGATCTGCATCTTTCGTTCGGCGTCAATAAACCGATGGACTGCTTCGGTGCTATATGGAAGGATCATCCCCAAAAAATAGAAAAACATTGGCGGGATTGTGTGAAGCCGGAGGATACGATCGTACTGACCGGGGATCACACCTGGGGAAATAACCGGGCAGACTGTCAGCCGGATCTTGCATTTATTGAAAGCCTGCCGGGACGTAAAATATTGCTGCGGGGCAATCACGACCATTTCTGGGAGGTGAAAAAGACAGCAAGACTGAATGAACAGTTCGCCGGAAGATTATCCTTTCTGCAGGATAACTATTATGTCTATGGGGACATTGCATTGGTCGGTTCAAAGGGCATCTGCTATGAGGGCAGGGACACGTATGCACATTTTGAACTGCTGCGGGAACGGGAGGCAGGGCGTGTCAGGACTTCCTTTGAGAATGCGGTGTCAGACG
>CAUCOL010000295.1 GCA_958444395.1 uncultured Lachnospiraceae bacterium | reverse complement strand
GGGAAGGGAAGCCTATCATTTTGTTGATTGTCTGAAAAAAGCAGGACAGACGTACTGGCAGGTGCTTCCGGTAGGCCCTACCAGCTTTGGAGACAGCCCGTATCAGTCTTTTTCAGCGTTTGCGGGAAATCCCTACATGATTGATTTGGAGCAACTGATGGATGAAGGGCTGCTGCGTCGAAAGGAAGTGGAAGAGCTGGACTGGGGAGCTGATCCGGAGGATATCCGGTATGATCTGCTCTTTGAGAACCGTTTTTCCGTGTTACGGCTCGCCTACAGCCGCAGTGGATTTAAGAAAGAGAGAGAATATCAGACCTTTACCGGAAAGAATAAATACTGGCTGGCGGATTATTGTCTATATATGGCATTAAAATTCCACTTTCAGAATCAGGAGTGGCTTCGCTGGGAGGAAGATATCCGGTTCCACAGACTGGAGGCGGTACAGTATTATGGAGAAAAACTGCAGAAGGAGATTGACTTCTGGAGTTTCTGTCAGTATAAGTTTTTCCAGCAGTGGAACCGTCTGAAAAAGTATGCACATAAGAAGCATATCTATTTTATCGGGGATATTCCATTGTATGTATCATTAGACAGTGCAGATGTCTGGGCGCATCCGGAGCTGTTTCAGCTGGATGAGAACCGCAGACCGACCAAAGTCGCAGGTGTGCCGCCAGACTGTTTCTCGGCAGATGGACAGCGCTGGGGCAATCCATTATATAACTGGAAGGTGATGGAGTCGGATGGCTTTAAATGGTGGTCAAAGCGCATGAAGGCAAATGCCCGTCTGTTTGATGTGATCCGGATCGATCATTTCATCGGTATCGTAAATTACTGGTCGATCCCAGCAGATTGTCCTACAGCTGTAGATGGACAATGGATCAAAGGACCGGGGAAGAAACTGACCGATGTGATTCGGAAAGCGACAAAAGGTGTAGACATCATTGCAGAGGATCTGGGGGTCGTAGGACCGAATGTCCGCAAGCTGATCCGTAAAACCGGCTGGCCGGGTATGAAGATTCTGGAGTTTGCTTTTGATGATACAAATGCAAATGAATATCTGCCGCATAATTTTACGGAGACAAATTGTATCATTTATGGTGGAACGCATGACAATGAGACCCTGATGGGATTTTATGGAGCGAAGAAGCCCAAAGAATTAAAATATGTCATGGAATATCTTGGTGTGGACACGAAGGAACAGATACCGGATGCCATGATCCGTCTGGGCTATCAGAGTATCGCGGCAACTGCCATCTTCCAGATGCAGGATATTCTGGGACTGGACAATCGTGCAAGAATGAATCTGCCATCGTCGGTCGGAACCAACTGGCGTTGGAGAATGCTTCCGGGTGCCTTTACGAAGGAGCGTATCCATTGGATGAAACAGCTCACCGGATTATATAACAGATAGATCGGTTCAGTGGATTATTTAGAAAACAGAATAATGATTTTTTATGTTATAGGAAACTTCGTTCCTATAACATAAAAAACACTCCGTGAGGATGCGCATTTCGCGGAAAAGAAAGAAATGCTACGCATTCCGCTCAAGCGCGAAAGAGTCGCAAGCGACTCTTTGTTCTTTAACAGATCAGGGTGTCAAGAGACCAAAATGTCTCTGACACCCTGATTTTCCGATTACCATCAGAAACGGCGTATACAACGTCTCCTTTTTTCAAATCTTTGACCATGATATTTTGCTACATGGCACTGCGGATAGTCTGGGCTAAGGCTGTGGCATCTTCACAGGTGCCCGGTTTCCAGGTGATCTGTACCGTATCATCCTTATAGCGCGGGATCAGATGCACATGGAGGTGGAAGACGGTTTGGCCGGCAGCTTCTCCATTGTTCTGCAGGATATTGATTCCATCACAGTGCAGTGTTTTCATCATGGCATCCGCACATTTTCTGGCAACCAGGAGGATCTTAGAGGCGTCATCGTCGCTCAGTTCCATCAGATTGGCGGCGTGGTTCTTTGGAAGGATCACAGCGTGTCCTTTGGATGCCGGATTGATGTCTAAGATTACCTTAAAATCATCATCTTCATAAATCGTCGTAGAAGGGATGTCACCCTTTGCAATTTTACAAAAAATACAGTTCTCATCAATATGTTTTGCCATCATTAACCTCATTTCTGCACACAGAGAAAGTATATAGTATACAGCTGTTTGGAATCGCTGCAAAGATGCAGGATATAACGTGTGCCCATATATTCTGCATTAAAAGGCTGGTTGAAATGATACTAAAAAGTGAAAAGTGTATCAAAGGTTTTCAGAAGCTGGAAGTCTCCCTTTGCCGTGATGCTTCCTTCCAGAAAAGCGGTCTGCATGGTGACCTCTCCGGCAAATAATTTATTCAGGAAGTCGGCGGATGCTTTGATCATGACATCGGCTTTTTCGTCTGTGACATATTCACCGTGAAGTGTCTTGTCTGCGATACGCAGAGACAGGATACGGTCTTTGTCCTGCAGGGCGATTGTGTAGGTCACGGTCAGATCGCCTGCCGCCTGAAAATGCGACTGGAAGTTTGAAAGGATCGGATCAGCCGGGTCTTCCTTTTCTTCCGGTTGTTCTGTGATGCCTAACATGCCCTGGAACATATGTGTCAGTTCTTCGATGTCCTGTTTCTGGGTCTGTACATATTTGTCATTGGAAACATAGACTGACAGCTGCTCGCTTTCCTGCGGAGTTAGCGAGATCGGCTTTTGTGGCATGATATTTTCGCTGACAGAGTGTGAACTGGACAGGAATGGCTTGCTCTTGCGTGTGAACTGACGATAGAAATCCTCCGCCCTTTTTTCAATCACAGAGGCATAGTCGGTATCTGTTTCAAAATCGGTGTGATCCGGAACATAGGCACAGATCCCATCGGTCGAAATGCCGCCTAAGATATCCCAGGCACGCAGCAGCGAATACAGCGCTTCCTTTTCGCCGATTGCCGTGGAAGTGACTACTGGCATCATATAAAGGGAACGGATCTGCTCTTTATCTCCATAGAGCCAACAGGCATCCAGAAA
>CAUCOL010000294.1 GCA_958444395.1 uncultured Lachnospiraceae bacterium | reverse complement strand
GTCATCATCTGACGCATATCGGTACGGCCGGATGGATCCCCGATCATCGCAGTACCTCCACCGATCAGAGCGATCGGCTTATTTCCTGCCATCTGTAATCTCTTCATCAGACACAGTGCCATGAAATGTCCTACATGCAGACTGTCTGCCGTCGGATCAAACCCAATGTAAAATACAGCCTTTCCATTGTTGATCAGTTCCTTAATCTCTTCCTCATCTGTTACCTGTGCGATCAGTCCACGGGCAACCAATTCATCATATACTGTCATAGCAACCTCCAATTTTGTTATTATTTGTATCCTCACGGAGTGTTTTTCATGTTATAGGAAACGAAGTTTCCTATAACATAAAAAGCCCTTTTACCAGTCCAAATCAAAGACTGATAAAAGGGCGAATCTTCTCGTGTTACCACCTTTTTTCCCTGTCGGCTCACGCCTGCAGGCTCCATAGGATACTACTATATCCCTGTACTATAACGGGTACAACTCCGTCTGTGTCTACACAAGAAAATGAACCTGCAGATGACCTTTGCATATTGACAGCAAATCACGATCTGCTCCTTCTCTCTTCAACCAGCTGCTCCAAGATGTATTCATAACAGGATTCCCATACGCCTCTCATCAACCGGCTGCTTTCTGTCTGTTCCCTCTGTTATTACTTCTTCTTTTCAACGCATTTTACAAATTTATCATAGCAGACACAGCTCTACTTGTCAACAAAGATCCATTTCTGCTGTATCTTCCGTGTTCATGTTATCCCTCCGTTCCTTCTCCTTCCGACTCTGTTCTTTGTCCGTACCTGCGCTTTACAAATAAAATATAGACACCCGTCAGCACGATCCCGGCCACACTCATAGCGATTCCCTCTTTCAGATATGGATAGCGCATGTGTATCACGGTTTCACCTTTATCCACATATAACAACTGTCTTTTGCAGGATAATTTCTGCTTACTATAGAAAATATCCTGATATGCCAGAGAGGTATTGAGCCCTCTGTTCGCCGACCGGATAGTGATCGTCTGACCACTCCTTGTGATGGAATATTCTATCACTGTGCGATCCGGTTTTTCTCGCAACTCGTCTCCCCATACAGGACGCAACAGCTCCTGCGCTGCCTCATCTTTCGTCAATATATAATGATAGGACAGATTCAATCCGACAAAACAGATATTATCATTATAAGTAGTTCCCAAAAAGTCCACTTTCGTTCCATTATCATAGAGATACCCTGTGGTCTTCTGCAAACCGGAAAAATAAACCGTCTTCCAGTTCCGATATTCTTTATCAAAATACTGACAGTCATATTCCTTCTCTCCGGAATAAAGAATCGGATATCCATTTTCAAATACAACCGGATGGCAGGTCACACCCAGAAACTCCTGATTCTGTGTTGTCTTATTCACCGGAATCCCATCTCCGCTAATCACGATCCGCACACCCCGGTCTGCCAGACGCTGCAACATTTTCTCTGCCTGTTCTTTGTCATCGTACGTAAAGCCAGCCAGATAGATCACCTTATACTGCAGAAGTTCCTCAAAAGAATAGTCATTGAGGTTATCTGAATCCCCTTCTTCAATATCCGGATCCGGCAATGCCATCATTGAAGCGGAACTTCCAATCCCAATTCCATTATATTGACATACTGTTCCGAAAGTAGCATAGGTATCCATATGATACAGCAGATAGTCTTCGTTTTTATCTGTCAGCTTATAACCGATCTTTCCGGCACTTTTCGTCACCTGTGGGATGTCTGCTGCCTTATTTTCCAGCTGATCGATCCTGATCAGTACCGTATCATTCCCCAGTTCTAACGCACGATCGAACAGATAGATATAATAGCCCTGGGAAAGTGCCGCATTTAACTGGACGATATTCGATGCTGTTGCCGCAGACTGCCAGCCGGCACCAAAAGTCTGTGCAACCCTTGCCCCATTATAATCGGTCAGCAGATATGGTCCCGTTGCACCTAATGTACTCAGATCCATCAACGCCACTCTCTGTTTCGTAATCTGACGAGCCTTTGTGATCAGGGTATTCTCCGCCTGCGCTTCCAGTCTCTGCTGTGCAGTCTGCTCCCCGGTTCCTTTATATACCAAAGAAAGAGAAGGCAGCACGTCCGCCACCAGAAGACAACAGCAGACTATAAAGATCCATCGGCGTAACGTTTTCCATAGTAAAAAGCTGTACAAAATCATGCACAAGGCAATCGATATAAATCGAAGCATCCATAAATACTGACTTCCCGGCAGCTTCACCATCAGAGGGTACATCGCCTTCGTCGTGCAGATAAATATAATGACTGCTGTAATAAAACCAACCATAGACTTACGTTTGCTGCATACTGATCCAAACACTGCAATGCCAAAGGCAGCCAGACCGAAATAAAAGTCAACCACACCATCCGTTAATCGTCTGACCGGATTTAAGGAGATCACCGCTTTCTGAAAAAATCCCTGCATAACCTGCGAACTGTCCGTCGATGTGATACCGCCCTTCAAGGAGGCATACAGCCAGATTCCTATGATCAGAAACGGTAGCAGCATTCCCGCGATCAGAGTCAGGCAATAGCCTTTTTTCCGGTAAATAATACGATATACCAGCAGGAACACAAGCATTGCCAGCGCCAGCATACCGCCATAGCCGACATGACATAACAGGATGCCGGTAAATACCGGGATCAGCCGGCACAGTTCCTTCCAATTATCCTCAAATAAAAACTCATATGCCGAGTAGATAAAAAGAGGCAGCAAGACCATAGACAATGACCGTGGCAGATTTCCCTCTACGAACAACGCAAACAGGTTATTCGGAAGAAAAAACCACAAAATCCCCAGAAAGGCACCAAACCAGATACGGTTTTTCCGACTGCCGATATATAGCCAGACGGCTGCTCCCAGAAACAATATCAACCCAACGAAGACCAGATAGCCACCTAATTCGCTTCCCCCTGCCAGTGCCTGACAAAGTGCCAGAAAATAGACCGGTAGTGGTGCCCAGTAACGCATCATCTGCCCCCC
>CAUCOL010000293.1 GCA_958444395.1 uncultured Lachnospiraceae bacterium | reverse complement strand
ACTTCCAGCAGGGAGGCTGTATTGTATTTTAAATTTAGTTTTTTTGAACGAAGGATAGAGAATACAGACGCCGCATCGGTCGAGCTGATCACAGCACCGATCAACATACTTTCCAGCAGTTCAAAATGGAGAATATAGTAACAAAATACACCGGTCAGTGATGCTGTCATCAGCACACCGGCTGTGGAAAGCAACAACGCCTTAACGGCAATCGGCTTTGCCTGTTTCCAATTCGTGCCAAAGCCACCGTAAAACATGATAAAAATCAGACTGAACGAACAGATCTGCTCTGCGATCGAATAATCTTCAAAACGAATCTTTCCAATACCGTCGGTACCAAATACCATTCCCAGCAATATAAATGCCAGCAGCATCGGTATCCCCAGATGATCTGAAACCTTCTTAAGCGACAGGCATAATAAAAGCACAGCTGCCACCAGTAATATCGTATTATTCATGCTTTCCTCCTTTCGGAATAAAAAGGGCTGCCACAACGGAATCCATATTTCATTTCGTGTGACAGCCTCTTTGCTATATATACTATATTATACCGGATCTTATACCGGACAGCAACCTTAAATCTGCGCCAGTGCCTGCTTCAGATCGTCTATGATATCTTCCACATTCTCAATACCGACAGACAGACGGATCAGATCCGGTGCAACCCCTGCTTCGCGCAGCTGCTCATCGGACATCTGACGGTGTGTATGACTTGCCGGATGCAGTAAACAGGTCTTACTGTCTGCAACGTGCGTTACGATCGAAGCCAACTGCAGCTTGTCCATAAAGGAAATCGAAATCTCCCTGCCGCCCTTCAGTCCAAATGCCAGTACGCCGCAGGAACCGTTTGGCAGATACTTCTGTGCCAGTGCATAGTTCTCGTCTCCCTCCAGATCCGGATACTTCACCCAGGCAACCTTGTCATGTCCCTTTAAAAACTTCGCCACTTCCAAAGCATTTGCGCAATGCTGCTTCATACGAAGCGGAAGTGTTTCCAGCCCCATGTTCAGGTAAAATGCATTCTGTGGCGACTGGATCGCTCCCAGATCACGCATCAGCTGGGAAGTTGCTTTTGTAATATAAGCTGCCTTACCAAAACGCTCTGCATAAACAATCCCATGATAGGATTCATCCGGTGTTGTCAGCCCCGGGAATTTCTCTTGATACTTCATCCAGTCAAAGTTTCCGCTGTCTACGATACAGCCGCCGACACCGACTGCATGACCATCCATATATTTCGTTGTAGAATGTGTCACGATATCCGCACCCCATTTAAAAGGCTGACAGTTGACCGGTGTTGCAAATGTATTGTCAACGATCAGCGGCACACCATGCTTATGTGCCAGGCGGGCAAATTTCTCAATATCAAACACATTGACCGTCGGATTTGTAATTGTCTCTCCGAACACTGCTTTTGTATTTGGCTTAAAATATTTCTCCAATTCTTCTTCCGGAAGATCCTGCTCTATAAAGGTGCATTCAATTCCCATCTTTTTCATTGTCGTACCAAACAGATTAAAGGTGCCACCATAGATCGAACTGGACGCAATAAAATGATCCCCTGCTTCACAAATATTAAACAGTGCAAAAAAGTTTGCTGCCTGTCCGGACGCTGTCAGCATCGCTGCCACGCCACCCTCCATAGCGCAGATCTTTGCTGCAACCGCATCATTCGTAGGATTCTGCAGACGTGTATAAAAATATCCCTCGTCCTCCAGATCAAACAGGCGTCCCATTTCATCACTTGTATCATACTTAAATGTCGTACTCTGTACGATCGGAAGCTGTCTTGGCTCCCCTTTCTTTGGCTTGTAACCTTCCTGTATACAGGTTGTTTCCATCTTCATGCTTCATACCCTCCAAAACTTTTCTTTCTATAACAACGCCTGATAATCATCGACAGGGAGCGGTTTTGAAAAATAAAATCCCTGTATGTCATCGCAGCGGAGTTTTTGTATAAAATGTACCTGGTCGATCGTCTCAACACCCTCTGCCGTGATCGAAAGTCCCAGGTTCTGTGCCAGACCGGTCACTGCCCGCAGCAGCTTCTCACCATTTTCATCCCCGATATAATCGATCAGACTCTTGTCCAGCTTCAATGTATCAAAATGCACCGCATTCAAGGTAGATAACGAAGAATATCCCTCTCCAAAATCATCCAGCAGCAGCCGGAATCCCTCCGCACGAAACGCCTCGATCAGATTGGATATCTCTGTATTGCCGATCATCGCACTTTCCGTGATCTCCAGTTCGATATAGTCTGTTGCCAGATTATGTTCCTCCAGGATCTCTTTGTATTTCTCAACAATGCCGTTAAAATACAGACTGGCACGCGAAATATTCACAGATACCGGCAGGATCTTCTTTCCTTCGTCCATCCACTCTTTCTGCTGTCTGCAGACTTCCCGGAATACATACTCATCCAATGCCGAGATCATGCCATTCTTCTCAAAGACCGGTATAAACTTGCCCGGAGAGATCATCTCTCCATCCGGCTTCCGCCAGCGGATCAGTGCTTCTGCACTGACTGGTGCAAAAGATTCCACTCCATACTTCGGCTGATACCATACCTCGAACTCATGCTGTGCGATCGCCGTTTCAAACCGGCTTTCCATCTTATTTTTCTCCAGTACACTGTTCACATCCACATCTTCATAAAAAGCATAGTTGCGCTTTCGATTTCCTTTGATCAGATGCTTCGCCTGGTTCGCATAACTGTAGTATTCTTCCATCCGCTGAGAATCTGTCATGTAATAAATACCAAATGCCGGGATCGGCTCTGGAATATTGATCTGGTCTGCAATCTGCAGGATCTCACCGGAAATCTTATGAATCCTGCGAACCAGCTTGTCCCTGTCGTCTGCCAGCATAAACAGCACAAAGCGGTCACCATCCACACGGGCGCAGAGTTCTCCCTCTTTCCGGTTATTCTCCAGTACATGCCAGATCTGTTGTATCGTCATATCACCCGTATCCGTACCACAGACATTATTGATGATCTTAAACTCATTAATGTCCATC
>CAUCOL010000292.1 GCA_958444395.1 uncultured Lachnospiraceae bacterium | reverse complement strand
ATATGTCTCCATATACTGTTGTCTTTCTCTTGCTATATTTTCTATCTTTTCTGCAAAGCTATGGTGTGTCTTTTCCTGCAAATCCTGTTCTTATATTCTTTCTTCGGACGGCAAAGGGAGCTTTTCTCACACATAAATCTCCGGCCGCCGGTCCTTATAGACAGGAAATTTTTCCCGCAGCCCGGCTGCACCATCCGGGATATCACAGACCAGAACGCCCTCCTGGCTGCTGATCCTGCCGAGCTCCTGACCAAGTATGTCAACTGCCATGCTGTCTCCGCTATAATATATCCCATTCTGCGTACCGACACAGTTTACTCCGATCACATAGGACTGTGTTTCGATCGCCCTTGCCTTGAGCAGAGTCATCCAGTGGTCTCTGCGCGATGCAGGCCAGTTTGCGATGACCAGCACGATATCCGCCGCTGTCTGCAGGCGTACCTTCTGAAATATCTCCGGAAAACGCAGATCGTAGCAGACAAACAAAGCAAGCCGTCGTCCCAGAAACGGCACCGTCACGATCCGGTCACCGCCTTCGTAAACCTCAGCCTCACCACCATACCGAAATGGATGCAGCTTTTTATATTCGCCCAGAATCGTTCCATCGGCTCCAACCAGAGTAAAACGGTTTGTTGCTTTCTGTTCTCCCGCCGCCGGCAATGCCGCCCAGCCAAAGCCTGCTGCCAGTCCATACCGCCGCGCCAGCTCCTGCATCCGGTGCACCGTATACGCATCCTGCTCCTTTTCCCCGATCTTGTCGATATTCATGGAAAATCCGGTCAGACTCATCTCCGGAAATACGATCAGATCAGCCTGCCCTGCCGCCTGCCGCATCATCTGCTCGACCCTGTCCAGAGAAGCCTCTTTCTCTTCCCATACCATGTCCAGCTGTCCCATCGCTATTTTCATACTGCTTCACGCCCTTCCACACGACTTTCAGAATCCATGATATGCTGTCGATCCAAAATGCATTTTCTCCTGACCGGCGTCACAGATCATTGTATTTCTGTCTATTTATGGTTCTTGCATCATTATATATGTTTCTTTACAAGAATACAACTGATAGCACCGGCTGTTTTTTCGTTTCTTTCTCCGAAAATATGTGCTATAATATTTTCCAAAAAGTAACGTTTCCGTTACACCAAAGAATATATTTTTATTGGAGGTATTTTTATGAAAATTCAATCTGTTTTTGATGATGCATTCAGAACATATGGACGTGTCGTGGATGGTTATGATTATTCACTTCTGTTGGAACGCCTGGAGGCAGGCACAGACAAACCGGCAGACAGTGTGATCTATGTTCCGTCCGTACCGGAGCTGGAGGATACACCGGCTTATGCACAGCTTCGTGACAACTGCTATGGTGGTATGCCAATCGAGATTGGTTACTGCAACGGCACCAACACCAAGCTGAACTGTTTTGAATATCATCGCGACAGCGAGATCGATATTGCAGCCGATGATGCTGTCTTATTGGTAGCAAGACAGCAGGATATCATCGACGGAAAGATCGATTCTTCCAAAACAGAAGCATTTCTCTGTCCAAAGGGAACGGCAGTTGAGCTGTATGCAACTACACTGCACTATGCGCCTTGCAGTGCGAAAAAGGGAGAAGGCTTCCGTGTAGTGATCGTTCTTCCAAAGGGAACCAACGAAGCAAAACCGGACATCTCCGTGATCAATGACAATGACAAGTATCTGTTTGCCAGAAATAAATGGCTGATCGCTCATCCGGACGCAGCAGAGGCTTCTGACGGTGCGCAGGTCGGTATCACCGGTGAAAACATCGATATCATCGATCTGATCTAGTGGAGATTCGCATGATACCATTACCAGAAGATTTTATCAAACGTATGCAGCCGGCTCTTGGTGCCGAGTGGGATGCCTTTCTTGACACCTACCGCCAGCCAAAAGCACATGGTCTACGTACCAATCCACTAAAAAAAGATTTTACACTGCCGTTCACACTGCAGCCGGTTCCCTGGGCACCGGAAGGATTCTATGCGGATCCGGAGGAACATCCGGGACGTCATCCGCTGCATGAAGCCGGTGCGTTCTATATTCAGGAACCCAGTGCCATGTCTGTTGTCTCCCTGCTGGATCCACAGCCCGGCGAGAATATCTGTGACCTGTGTGCCGCTCCGGGAGGCAAAAGCACGCAGATCGCCGGACGGCTTCAAGGACAGGGTTTTCTGGTATCAAATGAAATCTTTCCTGCCAGAGCACGCATTCTGTCACAGAATCTGGAACGGATCGGCGTCTTCCACGCTCTGGTCTGCAATGAACCTACGGACCGGCTGGCAGATCATTTTCCACTTTTCTTTGACCGCATCGTAATCGATGCGCCCTGCTCCGGAGAGGGAATGTTCCGAAAAGATGCACAGGCGATCTCTGAATGGAGTCCAAAGAACGTTGCACTCTGTGCCGACCGCCAGAAAATGATCCTTGAAAACGGAGACCGTATGCTGCAGCCTGGTGGAGTGCTGGTATATTCTACCTGCACCTTTGCCCCACAGGAAGACGAGGAGATCGTTGCCTGGTTCCTTTCAACACATCCGGATTACACTCTGGAAGACTGGAAACAGACCGCTCTGGGACAGCTTACACAGAACCAGCCGGCTCATGCCGGATTATGTGATGGCTCGATTCCCGGCACACTTCGCCTCTGGCCTCACAAGCTGAACGGTGAAGGACACTTCGCTGCACGTTTTCGTAAAAAGGGAACGCCTCTGCCGGCACGTATCACGGACAATTCCTCTCTTGTCTCTCCATCCGGAAAGAAAGGCGGGAAAAGGAAAAAGCAGGCAACAAAAGGAAATGCTTCTACACAGCTTTCCGATGCCATCCGGGATTTTCATACCTTCCGGGAAGACTTTCTGCAAGAGACCTCTTCCCCGGTATCACAGCTGCTTAGGACCGGCGGCCGTTTTGAACTATTCGGAGAAGAACTGTATCTGGTTCCGTCACAGGCTCCATCGCTGCAGGGCTTGAAGCTGTGCCGTGCCGGACTGCATCTGGGTACCCTG
>CAUCOL010000291.1 GCA_958444395.1 uncultured Lachnospiraceae bacterium | reverse complement strand
AGTATATGGGATACCTACACCACCGGATAAGTTGATAAAGGCAATCTCTACACCGGTCTTTTCCTTCAGCTCAACTGCCAGTTCAAATAAAATGCCGGCGAGTGTCGGATAATACTCATTGGATACCGTGTTGCTTGCCAGGAAAGAATGAATACCAAAACGCTTTGCTCCCTTTTCCTTCAGGCGTTTGAATGCCTCGATCATCTGATCTTTTGTCATACCGTATTTCGCATCTCCCGGATTATCCATGATATCCGTTCCCAACTGGAACACGCCACCCGGATTATAACGACAGCAGATGGTCTCAGGAATGCCGGCACACTCCTCCAGAAAATCTACATGTGTAATATCATCCAGGTTAATAAATGCACCCAGTTCTTTTGCCTTCTGATACTCTGCCGCCGGTGTTACATTGGAAGAAAACATAATGTCTGATCCCTTAAAACCACATTTTTCTGACATCATAAGTTCTGTCAGAGAAGAACAGTCCACACCACAGCCTTCTTCCTGAAGGATCTTCAAAATAAATGGATTTGGTGTCGCCTTTACTGCGAAATATTCTCTATATCCTTTATTCCATGCAAATGCTTTCTTTAACTTTCTTGCATTCTCACGGATTCCTTTTTCATCGTAAATATGAAATGGCGTCGGATATGTCTTTACGATCTCTTCAATCTGTTCTTTGGTCACAAAAGGTATCTTTTTCATCGGTAATCTTCCTTCCTATACTATGATCAGCAGAACCACCGGTTCTGCCTTGTACAACTTTCTATGTCTGATGATTGTATACAATGATACAACTCTCGCCCTAAATCATATCAAAAAGCCGTACAATATGCAAGTGTGGGATTGCCATCCAAAACATTTGTTTGCCTATTCAAATTCATTGTGTTATGATATGGTAGTTTATAATTGTTCAAAATAGTTACTATGCTTTAAGTATATTTGCAATTCACTGTCAGGATGCTATTTCATCCGTACTATCGTCAGAGATTGCGCTACATAAATTCAGCCTAAGAAGTTACGAAGATTGACTTTATATTAAAAAAGAAGGGAATGTATGTTATGAGTGAGTATACAGGAAAAGAAATCGTGATTCTGGAAGGTCTGGAAGCTGTCCGGAAACGTCCCGGTATGTACATCGGTTCGACCGGCACCAGAGGTCTGCATCATCTGATCTGGGAGATCCTGGACAATGCGATCGATGAGCATCTGGCCGGATTCTGCGACACGATCCATATCACACTGCAAAAGGACGGCGGGATCTGCATTGAAGACAACGGGCGTGGAGTGCCGATCGACATCCATCCGACAAAGAAGATTCCGACCGTACGTGTCGTCTACACGATCCTGCATGCCGGCGGAAAGTTTAACAGCGACGTCTACAAGGTATCCGGCGGTCTGCATGGTGTCGGCTCTTCCGTTGTAAATGCCCTGTCTACCCACCTGATCGTAGAGGTACGCCGCGACGGACAGATCTACCGCGATGAGTATGAGAACGGCGGACATCCTGTGACACCGCTTGAGAAAGGCATGCTTCCTTCCATTGGGAAATGTGCGAAAGCAAACACCGGCACAAAAGTAACCTTCTACCCGGATCCGTCCATCTTTGAAACGACCACCTTCAAACCGGAGGTCATCAAAAAGAAATTAAAGGAGATCGCCTATCTGAACAAAAACCTCCGACTGGAGTATAAGAACGAACAGGACGGAGAGACCATTACCTATCAGGAGGAGTTCGGTATCCAGAGTTTTGTCAGCTACATCAACCGCGATGCCAGTGTACTGCATGACACCCCGATCTATGTCGAAGGCACCAGCGGAGATATTGAGGTCGAAGTTGCTTTCCAGTATACAACGAATTTTACGGAACAGATCAATCCTTACTGTAACCGTATCAATGTAGTAGACGGTGGTACACTTGTGACCGGCTTTAAAATGGCATTGACCCGTGTAATGAACCAGTATGCCAGAGAGCTTGGTATCCTGAAGGATAAGGATGAGAATTTTGATGGTAAAGATATCCGTAACGGTCTGGTTGCCATCATCTCGATCAAGCATCCGGATCCACAGTTTGAGGGTCAGACGAAAACAAAACTTGGAAATACCGATGCCAAGAGTGCTGTGGATGATGTATTCAGCACAGAGGTACAGCGTTATTTTGATAAAAATGTCGAGGTCCTGCGCACGATCTTAGAGAATGCGATGAAATCCTACAATGCCCGCAAGGCAAGTGATAAAGCACGTACTGCTGTATTAAAACAGTTAAACGACGTGGATACAAAAAGTAAACTGGCAGCCTGTACTTCTAAGAAGCCTGAGGAATGTGAAGTCTATATCGTCGAGGGTGATTCTGCCGGCGGCACCGTTAAAACAGCCCGTAACCGACGCACCCAGGCGGTTCTCCCGCTCCGCGGAAAGATTCTGAATGTCGAGAAAGCCACATTGGAAAAGATCCTGCTGAACAATGAGATCAAATCCATGATCGCCGCATTCGGCTGTGGCATTGGGGACGAATTTGATATCAGCAAGCTCCGTTATGATAAGATCATCATCCTGACCGATGCCGATGTCGATGGTGCCCATATCAGTACATTGTTGCTGACGTTCTTCTACCGCTTTATGCCGGAACTGATCTACGAGGGAAAGATCTACCGCGGTCTTCCACCTCTTTATAAGGTAGATTATGAGATTGTCCGTAAAGGGGCTGCCCCGGCAGACACTGATACAGAAGAGCCTGCGAGGAAAAAGAAGGGCAAAAAGAAACATTCCCAGTATGTCTTTAATGATTTTGAACTGGAAAAATTCCGCAAGAACAAAGATTACAAGATCACCGGCATCCAGCGTTACAAAGGTCTTGGTGAAATGGATGCGAGCCAGCTTTGGGAAACCACCCTGGATCCGGATTCCCGCATTTTGGCACAGATCTCCATTAATGACACGGTTGAGGCGGATGAAGTGACAACGACGCTGATGAGCAGCAATGTTCCGCCACGCCGTCAGTTTATTATGGAAGAAGCCCGTTATGCGACC
>CAUCOL010000290.1 GCA_958444395.1 uncultured Lachnospiraceae bacterium | reverse complement strand
CACGGAGTGTTTTTTATGTTATAGGAAACGACAAGTTTCCTATAACATAAAAAAGCCGGCACTTCGACTTCATTGTCTCCGCTCCGGCAGATTATTTTTCTATACAACAAAATAGAGGAGCCGGGAAGCTCCTCTATTCGCGTATAATAGGGTGGGAGTAGAAAGTTTTCACTTTCTGAAACCAATATACCACAGCCCCAAAACAAATGCAAGTCTTTTTTTCAACTTTTTTAATTTTTTTGATTAAGATGCGACAGCCTGTACCGCCAACAGAATCAACAGCCGATATTCTATGCATAGTTTTTCAGAATATTCTCTGTCTCACGGATAAATACTTCCATCTCCTCCTGTGTTCCGATCGAGATACGCAGGTAATTCACGATCTTCGGATCATTGAAGTGGCGCACAAAGATATGTTTCTCCCTCAGCGCATCAAAGATCACCTGTGCAGGCACTGTTTCATGCGAGGCAAAGATGAAGTTCGTCATTGAATCCTGGAAATGGAAGCCCAGACGTTTCAACTCTCCCTTTGTCCATTCTCTGGTCGCGATCACCTTGTCTACCGTCTCCCGAAAGTATGCTTCGTCTTCGATTGCCGCAACTCCCAATGCTACCGACAGACGGGTCATCGGATAGCTGTTATAGGAATAGCGCACATCGTTCATGGCACGGATCAGTTCCGGGCTTGCCATAGCATAGCCGATACGCATGCCCGCCATAGAACGTGACTTGGAATAGGTCTGGATCACAACGACATTGTCATATTCATGGATCAGTTCCAATGCGGATGTCTTTCCAAAATCTGCATATGCTTCATCGATAATGACAACGACATCCTGATTGTGCTCGATCACGTCCCGCAGAAACTCCAGGCTCTGCTTCACACCGGTCGGGGCGTTTGGGTTTGCGATCACGACACCGCCATTTTCTTTATAATAATCCTCTTTTACCAGATTAAAATCGGCATCCAGTGCCGGTCTTTCATACGGGATCTGGAACAGTGCTGCCCACACATCATAGAAAGAATAGGTGATATCCGGGAAAAGGATCGGTCTGTCTGAATTAAAAAATGTCATAAAGGCAATCGCCAGAACGTCATCTGATCCGACTCCAACAAATACCTGATCACTGGCAATGCCGTACCGGCGGGCAATGGCATCGACCAAAAGCGTAGAATTTGGATCCGGATACAGACGAAGTGTATCTGTATCAAATGCTTTCATCGCTTCGACCACT
This sequence comes from uncultured Lachnospiraceae bacterium, assembly GCA_958444395.1. Classification (GTDB taxonomy): domain Bacteria; phylum Bacillota; class Clostridia; order Lachnospirales; family Lachnospiraceae; genus Jutongia. The sequence goes on along the minus strand of CAUCOL010000290.1, from coordinate 1,805 downwards.
TTCGGTGATGGCGGATACGGGTTTTCGTTTGTATTTAACTTGATCATATCGGGAAGGTTCGGCTGTTCTCCCGGTACGTAAGGTTCTATTTTTCGTAAGTTATCTCTCCATGAACGCATGTAACTCCTCCTTTTTGCAGATATCCTGCTGATATACCGTTACTCTGATCTATTTTCTTTTACTGATACCTAAGACCTTTTATTCCGGGTCTTTTTCATTACGGCTTTTTCGCACTGCCTCAAATCCCCGGAAATCAAATCCGGCCGTTCTATTTACGATAGCTGTCCGCCAGCTTCTTAAATGCAGGCAGAGCCCTCTGAATCATTGCCGGATCAACACAGTATGCGATGCGGACATATCCCGGGCAGCCATAGGAATAACCCGGAACGACCAGGATATTCTGCTTCTTGGCACGTGCCACGAAAGCGGCATCATCCGGCTCCAGTGTCTTAACCCAAAGATAAAAAGCACCCTCCGGCTTCACACATTCATAGCCATACTCCGTCAATGCATCATACAGTGTCTTTCTGTTCTGATCGTATGTATCCAGATCCACCGGTGCCTCCAGACATTTTGCTACCGCCAGCTGGATCAGCGATGGTGCATTGACAAATCCCAGTATCCGGTTGGCGATCGTAGCAGCACACAGCAGATTCTCAAAATCATCTGCTTCTGTCGGAATCACCAGGTAACCGATACGTTCTCCCGGAAGAGACAATGATTTGCTGTAAGAATACCCCACGATCGTATTTGCATAATACTTCGTCAGATACGGAACCTCCACTCCGTCATATGCCAGCTCACGGTACGGCTCATCGGCAATCAGATAGATCGCCGTGCCATATTCCTTCTGCTTCTCCTCCAGGATCTGAGCCATCCTGCGAATCGTCTCCTCGCTGTATACAACACCGGTAGGGTTATTCGGATTATTGACGATCACAGCTTTCGTACGGGCTGTGATCTTTGCTTCAAATTCTTCCAGATTTGGCTGGAAAGTCGGTGGATTCGGAGAGACAGCTACCATCTTTCCGTCGAAGTTTGCAACGTAGTTATTATACTCTCCAAAATACGGTGCAAAGGCGATCACCTCGTCATCCGGATCCAGAATCGCTTTCAGGATCACGTTCAGACCGCCGGCTGCTCCTACCGTCATCAATATATTTTCCTGATGAAATGATGTGCCAAAACGATGATTTAAGGAAGCAGCGATCGCCTCACGAACGCTCTCATAGCCTGCGTTGTTCATATAGCCATGTACAAAACAAGGTGCCTCTTCATCCAGCACCTGCTTGATGGACTCTTTCACCGCAGCCGGTGGTTCAACACTCGGATTGCCCAGGCTGAAATCGTACACATTCTCTGCGCCGTACTTTGCCGCCATCTTCTTCCCTTCTTCAAACATAGCCCTGGTAACAGAGCTTCCTTTTACATAGTTCACCATCTTTTTTGCAATCATTTCAACCTCTTTTCTGCGACGCTTTCATATAGTAATAACCAAGCTTGCCGTAAATACGTCACACGCGGTCAAGCCAAAAGGGATCATCCGCAGCCCCCGGCATACTCCATAAGCTGCACCTGTCCTTTCTTATTTATTTTACGGTCATTTGCCGGATACGTCAATGCATCCGGTCGAAATTTATAACGGAGTAATAACACTATGTTCGTGCCATTTTATTTTTTGAAAAAAGGGGTTGCATTTTGTCAAAATCTTTGGTAATATAAATAAGCTGTTTGAAAGCAACATATAGAGATGCGCTTCTAGCTCAGTTGGCAGAGCACCTGACTCTTAATCAGGGTGTCCAGGG
>CAUCOL010000289.1 GCA_958444395.1 uncultured Lachnospiraceae bacterium | reverse complement strand
GGTGATCGTACTGGCGGTGGTCGTGATCTCCGGATTTGTACTGCTTCTGATGTCGATCGCCATGCCGAAGTTTAAGAGCATGCAGAAACTGGTCGACCGCCTGAACCTTGTATCCAGAGAGATATTGACAGGACTGCTGGTTATCCGTGCATTTGGAAGAGAGCAGAGAGAAGAAGAACGGTTTGAGCAGGCCAACAGGGATTTGACGAAAACGATGCTGTTTACGAACCGTACGATGACTTTTATGATGCCGGTCATGATGTTGATGATGAATGGATTATCCGTATTGATCGTATGGGTGGCAGCCCACCGGATCGATGCCGGAAGCATGCAGGTCGGTACTATGACAGCATTTATAACTTATGCGATGCTGATCGTTATGTCTTTCCTGATGCTGACGATGCTGTCTGTGATGATGCCAAGAGCTGCGGTAGCAGCAGAACGTATTGATGAAGTGTTGGAGACAAAGGCGGAGATCTGCGATGCAGAAGATGCAGAGGATTTGGAGCATGTTAAGGGCATCGTACGTTTTGATCATGTGAATTTCCGCTATCCGGGTTCCGATGAAAATGTGCTGAAGGATATTGATTTTACTGCAGAACCGGGACAGACGACTGCGATCATCGGAAGTACAGGGTGTGGTAAGTCAACATTGCTTCAGCTGATACCGAGATTTTATGATGTCAGTGAAGGATCGGTTTCCATTGACGGAAAGGATGTACGTACTATGTCGCAGTCCTCGCTGCATGAGCAGATCGGGTATGTACCACAGAAGGGAGTTCTTTTCTCGGGAACGATTGCAAGCAATCTGCGCTTTGGCAGGGAAGACGCGACAGACGAGGAAATCCGTAAGGCAGCGCAGATCGCGCAGGCAACAGAATTTATTGACGGAAAAGAGCAGGGCTATGAAAGTCCAATCGCCCAGGGAGGAACCAATGTCTCCGGCGGACAGAAGCAGAGATTATCCATTGCCCGTGCGATTGCGAAGAATCCAAAGATTTATCTTTTCGATGACAGCTTTTCTGCATTGGACTTTAAGACAGATGCTGCACTGCGCAGAGCATTGCAGGAAAATGTGCAGGACAGCACAGTGATCATTGTAGCACAGCGTATCAGTACGGTACTGCATGCCGAGCAGATCCTTGTACTGGATGATGGACAGATCATCGGTAAGGGAACACATGAGGAACTGATGCACAGCTGCGAGGTATATCAGCAGATTGCCCGTTCCCAATTATCCGAACAGGAACTGGCAGGTCAGGGAAAGGAGGCAGGACAGCATGAGTGAACAGACGAAAAGCAGACCGATGGGGCGTAGAGGCCGTGGCATGGCACCGGGTGAAAAGCCAAAGGATTTCAAGGGAACGATCAAAAAACTGTTTCATTATGTAGCGAATTTTCATGCAGCGATCATTGTTGTGATGGTGTTTGCTGTCCTTTCGACTGTATTTAATGTGGTAGGACCAAAGATTCTTGGTAAAGCTACGACCAAATTATCAGAAGGTCTGATGGCGAAGATCGCAGGAACCGGACAGATCGCATTTGACAGGATCGGGTTGATACTGCTTGGAGCACTTGGACTATATTGTTTCAGCGCATTTTGCAGCTTACTGCAGGGCTGGATCATGACGGGAGTCACGCAGAAGATTTGTTATCGTCTACGAAAGGAGATCTCTGAGAAGATCAATCGGATGCCGATGCGTTACTTTGAGAGCAGAACCTATGGTGAGGTACTGTCACGGATCACAAATGATGTGGATACACTGGGGCAGGGACTGAATCAGAGTATTACACAGATCATCACATCCGTCACGACACTGGTCGGTGTTCTGGTCATGATGTTGTCGATCAGTCCGTGGATGACGCTGATCGCGATTCTGACCTTGCCGGTATCGATCATTCTGGTATCCCTGGTGGTGAAGAAGAGTCAGAAATACTTCAAAACCCAGCAGGAATATCTGGGGCATATCAATGGACAGGTCGAAGAGACGTATAGCGGACACAATGTAATTAAGGCGTTTAATAAAGAAGAAAGCAGTATCGCTTCCTTTAATAAAACAAATGATGTGTTATATGAATCTGCCTGGAAATCACAGTTTTTATCCGGACTGCTGCAGCCGGTGATGGCATTTGTCGGCAATCTGGGATACGCAGCTGTTGCACTGGTCGGTGGCTTCTTAACGATCCGTGGTACGATCGAGGTTGGAGATATTCAGGCATTTATTCAATACGTCAAGCAGTTTACCCAGCCGATCCAGCAGATTGCACAGGTAACTAATATGATGCAGTCTATGGCAGCGGCAGCAGAGCGTGTCTTTGCTTTCCTGGAGGAAGAGGAAGAGCAGCAGAACGTAGAAGATCCTGTTATGGCAGAGCATCTGGAAGGAGAAGTAGAATTTGACCATATCGCCTTTGGTTATCGGAAGGATCAGACGATCATCCATGATTTCAGTGCGAAAGCAATGCCGGGACAGAAGATTGCGATCGTGGGACCGACCGGAGCCGGTAAGACAACGATGGTGAAGCTGCTGATGCGTTTTTATGATGTAGATGCAGGCAGGATCCTTCTGGATGGTCACGACATACGCAGTTTTAACAGGAGAGATCTGCGGGATGCCTTTGGTATGGTACTGCAGGATACCTGGCTGTTCCACGGTACGATCATGGAAAATATACGGTATGGCAGACTGGATGCCACTGACGAGGAAGTGATCGCAGCGGCAAAAGCAGCACATGCACATCACTTCATTCAGACTCTGCCGGGAGGCTATCAGATGGAACTGAACGAAGATGCGACGAATGTATCGCAGGGACAGAAGCAGTTATTGACGATTGCCCGTGCGATCCTGGCTGATAATCCGGTCATGATCCTGGATGAGGCAACTTCGTCTGTCGATACACGTACGGAAATACAGATCCAGAAAGCGATGGATAATCTGATGAAGGGACGTACCAGCTTTGTGATCGCACATCGTCTGTCGACCATCCGGAATGCCGATCTGATCCTGGTGATGCGGGATGGAGACATTGTAGAACAGGGAACC
>CAUCOL010000288.1 GCA_958444395.1 uncultured Lachnospiraceae bacterium | reverse complement strand
GACCGGGCAGGTCATAACACTGGATGGTGGCTGGATCTAGGATGACTGCCGCTTTTTTCCATAGCAGTCAGATAATTGTCAGTGAAAAAATCAAAACCAGTCCACACCATATTAAGGCGTGGACGGGTCACTTTACTAAAACCAGCAATATAGTCACTGAATATACGCTCTTTTAGTATTCTTTATAAAAATCTCTGGTCGCAACGATTTCTTTCGGAACAGTCACATGATCCTTCTCCCAGACGCGGAACTTTAATTCGTATTCCCGGTTCTTCTTCGCTCTGCCACGCTCAAAACGAGCCATCGCATCACGAAAGATCGGCTGCTCCTGGATATTTTTGCGTATATCCATTGCAAACGGACAGTAGGTTGCCATAATCTCCCGCACCGGTTTACTCAGGACAACACCACCTCTGGACTCCATCCGGATCCAGTTCTCATAGTCAGAAGCAAAGATTTCACGGCTGTTATTTCGATGCTTCTGGATCTGCAATTTTAATTTGTCTTTTTTCTCATCAGACAGATCTCTGTTCTTGCGGTAAAACTGCAGAAAATCGGAATATTCACTAGTAAGCGATTTCACCTGGATATTATTCCAATATGCTCCCTGCATCGTCCGGCACAGTTCCCAGCGGAAGCTGCCGACCAGACGGGTCAGTGTCTTGTCCAGATCCCCCTCCATAAAGATCGGCAACAGGAAACGTCCCGGCGAATTTCTTCTTCGTCCACTCAGTTCCTGCCACATGATACCGCGGGATCCGACTGCCGGAAATACCAGTACATCCGGATATACTTCCTGCTGTATAAACTCCTTCTTGATCCCGGCTTCTTCATCCGAGAACATCACTTCTCTGTAAAATGCCGAATAATCAATCTGAATAATACGGTTCACCGCCGCATTGATCTTATCCTTAGACAGGAAACTCCGTTCCAGGGAAGAACTGCAGCTCTCTGTATATAAAAACGGAACAAAGGTTGACATCTGCTCACTCACCAGACGATGATTATTCCGGAACATATTCTCGATCTCAAATGCCAGCTTCCGGTCATTATCCTTCAGATATTCCTCATACTGCTGTGGCGTGATCGTTTTGTCCTTCTTCTGGCTTCGCAGATACTCCTCGTAGTCCATGTCGAATTCATTTTTGGACGGCTGTCTTTCTCCACGCAGAATCGCTGTCAGCCATTCTTTCATATCATATACACGGCACCCGCCATAACCACCGCTGACCGGATCCAGCAGCAGAAGATCCTCGATCAGATCATCACGCAGCAGTTCCTCACTCAGGAAACCATAACGCAGGAACAGATCGATCACCAGTGGTGTCTCTTCCGATGCATGGTAATCCTTCAAAAAAACCTTCTGATAGATCGGATAATAATCTTTTAAGATAGACCGGCGCAGCTTACGCGCATTATCCTCTGTCGATTCCTTGTCTCCCATGTGCTGAAACGTCTCGATATGGAATGTAAAACGCTGCGCCGTCTCCTCATCAATCTCACCATATTGTAAAATATACTCCATCGCATGCTCCAGCTGCGATGTATCAATATATGTATCCTCTGTCAATGCCAGTTCGGCATCGGCTGTCTCCACAGCGGATACACTATCCGTTCCGGCAGGACTCAACAAAGAGAAATACGTTTCTTCCATAAATTCACGGTCAATGTCAATCTGTATCCCGGCTTTATCAGACAAAATCTGCTCATAGGAATTAATGTGGTCGATGATCTCATCCATCTTTTCCAATACATCGGAGGTGTTTTCCCCCATCTTCTGCAGAATCGTAGCCAGGCGTGCGATCGTAATATACAGACTCTGGTTATTCAGGATCAGCGGCTTCATCATCTCATACAGATACTGCCCATATGCCCGGCAGACCTCCTGGATCCTGTGCAGCAGACCAATCAGTTCCTTAATATGATAGCTTGCAATCCCTGACGATGCCCCAAAGAATGCCTTCTGCACCTCTGATGACACCTTACTGCACTCTTTATAATACGCAATCTTATCCAGTGGAAGTGTTACTACCTCGTCAAACGGCTGCAAGGTATCCAGGCTGCGTACCTCGCCCAGATTCACGCCTTTCTCCTGTGCCGTCTTAAGACAGGTCGCATACATATTCTCTATAAATGTATACGACTCCTCTACAGCTGCCTGCAGTGCACTGCAGATCTCTGCTTCCTCCGCAGCACGATGACTGAGATTATAAACCATTAACGCACCATAGTCTTTATTGGCATGCAGGATCCTCTGGATATCCTGAAACGACCCCTGCACGGAGAACACATAGATCACAGAATTGGTCAATGCCGTATACGTCATTCCATGTACGCCCCGGTTTATATCTCCGATCCCCAGGAAGCTGCCACTGCCTGTGACCAGATTCACGCCCTGCCCCTGCATGCGTATCCGTCCCTTTATCACCAGTGCAACGGCATCGATCATATCTCCCTCTTCAAATATAACACTGGATTTTAAAATCTGGTTTACACCATCTTTCTTTAATTCTGCTTTCACGCCCATACACTATTCCTTCCTTGCCCGTAGCTGAACAATCGCTGTCTTTCTGTCCATAATTATAACTTCTTCTCAATTTCCCGTCAATCACGAAAGCCCGGCGATGTGGTAAGTTTTAAATCTTAAGAGCATTTTCCTATATGCGGTGATCGCATCCTCGCGGAACGTTTTTACATTGCATTTATAGGAAACGACAAGTTCCCTGTAAATGCAAAAAAAACAACCATATAAGATCCTCTTATATCGTCGTTTCCTTATAATCTATATATAAATCCGTGCATTCTGCGTTGTATAACCCGATGCAGACGTTACCGGTATAGTTTGCTCAGTTCCGGTAACCTCGCGGCACACGAGAGCTCTCACTTAGTGCTGCTAGGTTCCCCTCCTGACACGGTTCGTGAGTTCCCATTGCGCAAGACCAAAACGTCAACGCCACTTATACCGGGCAGCTCTTCAAACAGGATATCCGAAACAGAACATCACCCCTGCTGTAGCGGATTGCAGGTACAGGGCACCGCTATCTC
>CAUCOL010000287.1 GCA_958444395.1 uncultured Lachnospiraceae bacterium | reverse complement strand
CCCGTCAGGAGCTTTGGTGCAAGGGTGATACCTCAGGACATTATCAGTACGTCAAAAAGTTATGGATTGACTGTGACAACGATACGATCCTTGCAAAGGTCCGCCAGATCGGGGCAGCGTGCCATACCGGTAATCGTTCCTGCTTCTTCACGGAGCTTGCAGGCAGACCGTATGTAGATACCAATCCAATGACAGTGCTGACGCAGGATTATGAGGTCATCCGTCACCGGAAAGAGCATCCAAAGGAAGGTTCTTATACCAATTATCTGTTTGACAAAGGGATCGACAAGATTTTGAAAAAATGTGGTGAGGAAGCGACCGAAATTGTGATCGCTGCCAAGAATCCGGATGCAGAAGAACTGAAATATGAGATTGCAGATTTTCTGTATCACTTAATGGTACTGATGGCAGAATGCGGACTGGACTGGGAAGACATCATGAAGGAACTGGTCAACCGCAGACAGTAATAATAACAGGAAAGGCATGGTGGAAAATATGGGTGTATTTTTAGCAAAAACAGTAGCAGATTTAACATTTGGCGGGGCATTTTTATTCTATCTTGTCAAAGCACTGATCTACATGGCAGTAGGATTTGGTGCGATCTGTCTGGGCATCCGCCTCAGAAAAAATAAAAATGCAAAAACAGCCAAAAAAGCTTCGGCAGAATAAAAACGGGGTAATACAATGGAAATAGAACAGAAATTTTTATTAAAATCTCTGCCGGAGCACCTGGAGAAGTATCCCTGCAAAAAAATTGAGCAGGGATATCTGTGTACGGATCCCGTGGTACGGATCCGCAGGAGCAACGACCGTTATATATTAACCTATAAAGCACCGGCATCCCTGGGCAATGGAGAGGACATCCGTGTGAATCAGGAAGTGGAAGTTCCATTGAATGAACAGGGGTACCGGCATCTTCGTGCCAAGACAGACGGACAGCTGATCTGTAAGGAACGCTATCTGATCGATCTGGGAGATGGTCATACCGGGGAGCTGGATATTTTCCACGGTGTTCTGGAAGGACTTCGTTTTATTGAAGTCGAATTTACATCCTTAGAAGATGCAAAACGCTTTGAACCACCTGTCTGGTTCGGCGAAAATGTCAGTCATGACAAAAGATATTCCAACAGTTTTCTATCCAAGTGCAATGATTTATCTGCATTTGAATAAAGAATATATAAGAACAAAGAAAAGAAAAAAATGGAGGCTCATTATGTTTAAGATTTTGAAAAAAGAGTATCTTGCCAATAATATCTGGCTTATGGATATTGAGGCACCACGGGTTGCAAAGCATTGTCAGCCGGGACAGTTTGTAATTGTAAAAATGCACGAACACGGCGAAAGAATTCCTTTAACGGTATGTGATTATAACAGAGAAGAGGGAACTGTTACGATCGTATTCCAGACAGTCGGTGCATCAACACAGGAAATGGCAGAATACGAAGTAGGTGAGTCTTTTGAAGATTTCGTAGGACCTCTCGGATGTCCATCTGAGCTGATCGAAATGCCGATCGAAGAACTGAAGAAAGAAAAGATTCTGTTTGTATGTGGTGGTGTAGGTACAGCACCTGTATACCCACAGGTAAAATGGATGAAAGAGCACGGCATTGATGTCGATGTTATCATCGGCGCACGTACAAAGGATATCATGATCCTGGAGGATGCCATGCGTGAAGTAGCCGGCAATCTTTATATTGCAACAGATGACGGTTCTTATGGTTTCAAGGGAAATGGCTGTGACCAGATCAATGAACTGGTAAAGAATCAGGGAAAGACTTATACAAAGGTCGTAGCAATCGGACCAATGATCATGATGAAGTTCGTATGTCTGCTGACAAAGGAATTAAACATCCCTACGATCGTCAGCATGAACCCTATTATGGTAGATGGTACAGGTATGTGTGGTGCCTGTCGTCTGCAGGTCGGCGACGAGATCAAATTTGCCTGTGTAGATGGTCCTGAGTTTGACGGACATCTGGTTGACTTTGACCAGGCAATGAAGCGTCAGAGAATGTATAAAACAGAAGAAGGCCGTGCAATCCTGCGCCGTGAGGAAGGGAAGACACATCATGGCGGATGTGGTCAGTGCAACGGCTGATCTCTGACAGAATGACAGTTCAAACTAAGTATAAATATAAGGAAATGGAGAATATCATGGAAGTAGATGTAATGAAGAGAATTCCTGTTCGTGAGCAGGAACCAAAAGTACGTGCAACGAACTTTAAAGAAGTTTGTCTTGGATATAATAAAGAGGAAGCAATGGCAGAAGCATCCCGCTGTCTGCAGTGCAAGAACCCACAGTGTGTAAAAGGATGCCCTGTCAATATTGACATTCCTGGATTTATCAAGGAAGTCGCAGCCGGCAATCCGGAAGGAGCATATCAGGTGATCAGTAAATATTCTGCACTGCCTGCTGTTTGTGGCCGTGTATGTCCACAGGAGAGCCAGTGCGAAGCAAAATGTATCCGTGGCATCAAAGGAGAAGCCGTTTCCATTGGTAAACTGGAGCGTTTCGCTGCAGATACCGCCAGAGAAAATGGTGTAAAACCGGTGGCCGCTTCTGAGAAAAAAGGCAAGAAAGTCGCAGTAATCGGTTCCGGTCCTGCCGGACTGACCTGTGCAGGTGATCTTGCAAAGATGGGCTACGATGTAACGATCTTTGAGGCACTGCACAAAGCCGGTGGTGTATTATCTTACGGTATTCCTGAGTTCCGTCTTCCAAAGGACAGTGTCGTTGCCGGTGAGGTAGAAAACGTAAAATCTCTTGGTGTTAAGATTGAGACAAACGTTGTAATCGGTAAGGCTACTACAATTGATGAATTACTGGAAGACGAAGGCTTTGATGCCGTATTCGTTGGATCCGGTGCAGGTCTTCCTAGATTCATGGGTATTCCGGGAGAGAATGCAAACGGTGTATTCTCTGCAAATGAGTACCTGACACGAAGCAACCTGATGAAAGCCTTTGATGAGGATTACGATACACCAATCGTTGCCGGTAAGAAGGTAGCCGTCGTTGGTGGTGGAAATGTCGCAATGGATGCTGCGAGAACAGCACTTCGTC
>CAUCOL010000286.1 GCA_958444395.1 uncultured Lachnospiraceae bacterium | reverse complement strand
ACAACGTACACGGATCAGATCCATCTCTTCCGGCTGTTCACTAAAGAGAACTTCTATCTTCTGCTGTGGATGCGGACAGCTCTCCATAGCATTGCCATATTCGTCTCTGATTGCTTTCACCGTCACCTGTCTATCCTGTCCGTCCGGCTTCATCACCTCTACGCGATCTCCGACGCAGAATTTATTTTTCTGCTCCATCTTTGCATAACCATCTTCTGTGAGTTCCTGAACGATTCCAAGATATGTGTACTTACGTACATAGGTATTGTTATCATAAATCTGTGATTCATGTGTTGTTTTTCCATAGAAAAATCCGGTCGTATACTGACGATACGTACATTTGGATATCTCATCCATATAATATGCTTTTCTGGATTCATAAAGCTCCGGCGATGTAAAATAATCATCAATCGCCTGCCGATACGTTCTTGCTACATCGGCAACATACAACGCTGTCTTCATTCGTCCCTCAATCTTAAAGCTGTCGATTCCGGCATCAACCAGATCCGGTATATGCTCGATCATGCACAGATCCTTTGAATTAAAGATATAGGTTCCTCTTTCATTCTCTTCGATCGGCAGATATTCACCCGGACGGCTTTCCTCAGTAATGTAGTATTTCCATCTGCAAGGATGGGTACAGGCACCCAGATTAGCATCTCTTCCGGTAAAATAATTACTCAGAAGACATCTTCCGGAATAAGAGATACACATCGCACCATGCACAAATGTCTCTATCTCCAGATCATCCGGTATATTCTGCCGGATCTGCTTAATCTCTTTGATAGAAAGTTCACGCGCTGATACCACACGCTTTGCACCCATACGCTGCCAGAATCGATATGTCGCATAATTTACGTTATTGCTCTGGGTACTGATGTGAACCTCGATCTCAGGACATACTTCCCTTGCTATATCAAATACACCCGGATCGGATATGATCAACGCATCCGGCATGATTTCCTTCAATTCTTTAAAATAGCTGCGGATTCCTTCCAGATCTTTATTATGTGCCGTGATATTTGCTGTTACAAATACTCTTTTTCCATGCTGATGTGCATACCGGATTCCCTCACGCATATCCTCACTGGAAAAGTTTTTGGCTTTTGCACGCAGACCATACAGATCTCCGCCAATATAAATGGCATCTGCTCCATATTTGACTGCTACCTTTAATACCTCCAGACTGCTTGCCGGTATTAAAAGCTCCGGTTTACCGTTTTCTAACATCGCTTATCACCTATTCATCCTTTCTCTTCACCTGCTGTGGTATATATCTCGTCACCGTGATCCCATCTCCGACCGGCAGAATCACCGTATCCATTGACGGTGTATGTGTCAGATAATGCAGATACTCCCGCATTCTTCCATGAATCGTTCTGTCTCTCCGGTTGACTGCGTATCTTGATTCGATCACATCACCATCCTGCAGTACATTGTCCGTCACCAGGATCGCTCCCGGCTTCATCAGCTGTAATACCTCTTCCAGAAAATGCAGATATTGTCCCTTTGCCGCATCCATAAACACGAAATCGTATTTTTTCTGCTGCGTAACCAGTTCCTGCAATACATCGGCTGCATCTCCTTCTAACAGCTGTATCCTGTCTTTTTTTCCATATTTATGAAAATTTATCTTCGCTGCCTGTATCCGTGCCGGCACCTTTTCAATCGTCGTAATCCCCGTTTCTTCCGGTACGGATTCGCTCATCAGCATGCTGGAAAACCCTACGGCTGCTCCGATCTCCAGAATCTGCTCCGGCTGCACCATACGAAGCAGAAACCCTAAAAAGGTCTGCATCGGACGACGTATGATCGGCACTCCTTCCTCTACTGCCTTCTGCTCAAGTTCCTTCAGATAGTCCGGTAAATTCCACTGAAATGTATCAATAAATACCGATAATCTTTCATCTATGATCATGTCTGCTGTCAATCCCTTCACTCACTGTCAGTTGATTGATGATTTCATCATACTGCATACTTGTGTTCAGCACATAATATCCCGGTCTGAGTTCGATCATTCTCGGATCCATCAGACGGGTTCTGGCAAGAAAGCTGCGCCGGTCAAGGATCAGTCCGCTGTCCTCCAGATGTCCGGCAACACTGGACATCGTATCTTCTTTTCTCACCATAAAGGATACGTTTTCTCCCGGTGCCTTTTGTACCGTCACCGGACCAAACACCTCATATCCAAACCGGTAGGCGGCTTTACCGCCTTGTACTATTCCAAACAACAGTAATGCATAAAATATAAAATAGGCAGCCTTCGTCAACAGATACTTCACTGTACTCCACGCTCCTCTTTATTCGTCCAGAAAATCCAGATTCAGCCCCAGTTCTTCCAGAAAATGTTCCTGCAGTTTCCGAACCATCTGGCAATACTGATGTTCCGCCGCCATAAATTCATTTGCCAGTCCATTCGTCTGCAGATCCGCAAATTCCTTCTGCAGGGCATTATTTTCTTCTATGGCATTGGCATGCTCTGTCATCTGAAACGACAGACTTCTGCGCCGGAATTCTCCGACCCGCTGATATAACTGTGGATACTTTTTCAGATCCTCCAGCAGATTCTGATACTGATTATATTCCTGGCTTTTCTTTACGGTATCGATCAGCTGTTCCATCAACATCTGTGATTCACTCTTCATCTGATGCACTCCTCCTGTCCGGGTATGATCGGCTCTAACCGGCTGTTTTCCATTCCTACTCTACTTCCATGATCACCGGAAGAATCATTGGATTTCTCTTCATCTTTTTCCAGAGGTAATCACTTAAGCTGTCCTTGATCTCCGTCTTGATCTTCGACCAGTCTGTCACCTGATTATCCAGGCATCTCTCCAGGGCAGCGTACACGATACTCTTCGCCTCATCCATCAGATATTCTGACTCCCGGACATATACAAATCCTCTTGATACAATATCCGGTCCTGCCAGTAGCTGATTCGTGTATTTCTCCAATGTCAGCACAATGATGATCAGACCATTCTCTGACAGATGCTGTCTGTCCCGTAATACGATGTTTCCTACATCACCAACACCCAGACCATCTACCATGATTCCCTGGGCT
>CAUCOL010000285.1 GCA_958444395.1 uncultured Lachnospiraceae bacterium | reverse complement strand
GGGGGTTAGTCTATACTTTCCGGGGTTATTCTTTTGCTTCCGGAAAAGGAACTATCTGAAGACAGGGACTTTGGATGGTTACCGGAAAAACAGAATATCATCTGAAAGAAGAAAGGTGACACTAGTTGGTATGAATGAGAAGACAAGTTGTAAGAATTATAAGCTGTGCCAGGGGCATACCTGTGAAGGATGTCTGTTAGCACAGGCAGAGGAACCGAAACTTGGAGAAGAATGCGGTGTATTTGGCGTATATGATATGGATGGAGGCGATGTGGCGTCTTCCATCTATTATGGATTGTTTTCACTGCAGCATCGTGGTCAGGAGAGTTGTGGTATCGCAGTCAGCAAGACGGATGGTCCACAGAGAAATTCCATGTCTGTGAAGGGAATGGGATTGGTAAATGAAGTATTTAATGCAGAGAATCTTGGGAAGATGCATGGTGATATCGGTGTCGGTCATGTACGTTATTCGACCGCCGGAGCCAGCACGGCAGAGAACACACAGCCGCTGGTATTGAACTATATTAAAGGTACATTATCACTGGCACATAACGGAAATCTGGTCAATGCACTGGAACTGCGTCAGGAGCTTGAACTCAATGGTGCGATCTTCCAGACAACGATTGATTCCGAGGTGATCGCTTATCTGATCGCAAGGGAACGTCTGAAGGTTGGCAAGGTAGAAGAGGCGGTCAAAAATGCAATGAAGCGTCTGAAGGGTGCCTATTCCCTGGTGGTAGCCAGCCCGCGTAAACTGATCGGTGCAAGAGATCCACAGGGCTTCAGACCGCTTTGCATCGGTAAGAGAGACAATGCCTATTTTCTGTCTTCTGAGACCTGTGCACTGGATACGGTTGGTGCCGAGTTTATCAGGGACGTAGAGCCGGGAGAGATCGTTACGATCACACCGGACGGAATCACATCCGATAAGAGTCTGGCACAGGGAAAGAAAGCAAGATGTATCTTTGAATATATCTATTTTGCCAGACCAGACAGTTATATTGATGGCATCTGTGTACACAGCTCCCGTCTGATCGCTGGAAAGATTCTGGCGCAGACCCATCCGGTAGAGGCGGACATCGTCGTTGGTGTACCGGAATCAGGAAATCCGGCAGCGATGGGTTATGCAATGGAATCCGGTATACCGTACGGAACAGCATTTATTAAGAACAGCTATGTCGGAAGAACCTTTATCAAGCCAAAGCAGTCAGCGCGTGAATCCAGCGTTATGGTGAAATTAAATGTTCTGCGTGAAGTCGTCCGCGGCAAGCGTGTTGTTATGATCGATGATTCGATCGTGCGTGGTACAACGAGTGCACGTATTGTTAAAATGCTGAAGGATGCAGGTGCAAAGGAAGTGCATGTACGTATCAGTTCCCCACCATTTTTATACCCTTGCTATTTTGGAACAGATGTGCCATCCAGCGATCAGCTGATTGCCTATAAGCATTCGGTAGAGGAGATCTGTGAGATGCTGGGGGCGGATTCGCTGGGGTATCTGGATCTTGATCGTCTGAGTGAGCTGATCGACGGAGATACGGGATATTGTCATGCCTGCTTTTCGGGCGAGTATCCGGTGGAACCGCCGAAAGAGGATATTCGTGGAGAATATGATCATTAGACACTGATCAGAAGGATGAAAAAAGAAACACTGGAATGAATGGAGGTCATTTATGAGCAACGATAGATATACAAGCCCGCTGTCAGAGCGTTATGCAAGCAAAGAGATGCAGTACATTTTCTCACCGGACAAAAAGTTCAGAACCTGGAGACGTCTGTGGATCGCACTGGCAGAAGCTGAGAATGAGCTGGGACTGTTAGATGAGAATGGTCAGCCGGCTGTAACACAGGAGCAGATCGACGAGTTAAAGGCACATGCAGAGGATATTAACTATGATGTGGCAAAGGAGAGAGAGAAGCTGGTACGTCATGATGTCATGTCCCATGTATATGCATATGGTGTACAGTGTCCAAAGGCGAAGGGAATCATCCATCTGGGTGCTACTTCCTGCTATGTAGGGGATAATACAGATGTGATCGTGATGACAGAGGCACTGCAGCTGGTTCGTACCAAGCTGATCAATGTTCTGGATGAGCTTTCCCGTTTTGCTATGAAATATAAGGATCTCCCAACACTTGCCTTTACGCATTTTCAGCCGGCACAGCCTACGACGGTCGGAAAGAGAGCAACGCTGTGGATGCAGGAGTTCGTAATGGATCTGGAGGATCTGGATCATGTTCTGGAGCATATGAAGCTGTTAGGATCCAAAGGAACCACGGGAACACAGGCAAGCTTTATGGAGTTGTTTGACGGAGATGAGGAGAAGGTTAAGAAACTGGATCAGATTATTGCACAGAAAATGGGCTTTAAGGAGTGCTTCCCGGTCTCAGGACAGACGTATTCCAGAAAGCTGGATACAAGAGTGCTGAATGTTCTGGCAGGTATTGCAGCCAGTGCGCATAAGTTCTCGAACGATATTCGTCTGTTGCAGCATCTGAAAGAGATCGAAGAGCCATTCGAGAAGAATCAGATCGGTTCCTCTGCGATGGCATATAAGAGAAATCCAATGCGTAGCGAGCGTATTGCTTCCCTGGCAAGATATGTGATGTCAGATGTGACAAATACGATGTTTACTTCTGCTACACAGTGGTTTGAGAGAACACTGGATGATTCTGCCAATAAGAGAATCAGCATACCGGAGGGCTTCCTTGCAACAGATGGTATCCTGGATCTTGTATTAAATGTAGTAGACGGTCTGGTTGTTTATGAGAAGGTGATCGAGAAACGTCTGATGTCTGAGCTTCCATTTATGGCAACTGAGAATATCATGATGGATGCTGTAAAAGCAGGTGGAGACAGACAGGAACTGCATGAGAAGATCCGTCAGCTTTCGATGGAAGCAGGCAAAAATGTGAAAGCTCTGGGAAAAGAAAACAATCTGTTAGAGCTGATTGCAGCAGATGAACAGTTCCCAATGACACTGGAAGAACTGCAGGCGATCATGGAGCCATCCCGTTATACGGGGCGTGCCGGATCACAGGTACAGGAATTTGTACAGAATATTGTACAGCC
>CAUCOL010000284.1 GCA_958444395.1 uncultured Lachnospiraceae bacterium | reverse complement strand
GGTAAAGCAAAGGATACAGTCTGTTTTGCATTATCAGAAACCGAAGATTGGAAGTATGGCAGCGATTGCTGTCGCCGGGATGATCGTTGCAGGACTGTTTATGACAAGTCCTCAGAAAAAGGAGAATACTGCGCAGGCAAAAGCAGATGCAACACCGGTGGCTACCGTAATGTCGAAAAAAAGCCAGAGGGAGCAGACCATACTGACTATACAGATGCTGGCGAAAATGGCAGCGGCTGACGATTGGGAGCAGAAGCAGAGAGAGAGCAGTATTTCAGATTGGGAAGGATATAGCAATCTTCAGAAATCAGATACCTTTTCCCGGGATTCATTGACAGATCTGTTGTATGGACAGCTGCCGTATCAGCAGACAATGTATGAACTGGATATCTATTATTGGAAAAAAAGTGCCGGGGCAACTGCAAAGAAAGCAGACAGCATTGATATGATCACACTGCGTAATACAGTACATGATGATACGATCGTATTATATGACGCAGAGAGGGGACAGACTACACCGGATCTGACTACATTTCTGCAAAAGAAATATAAAGTTCCGAATGCGTTAAAGAAAGGGAGCATCAACAGTAGAAAGTTAAAGGGCAAGGTGACACTGGGGACATATACAACAGATCTGTTCCTGGATTTCGCAGGGTGCTTATTCCAAAATAAAAGATATACTGCGCCAAAGCATGGGGAGAATACACCAGAAGCATGGTATTCTCTTGGCGGAGCAGGTGTCAGTGACAGTACGGAAAATGCTGTATTTCAGCAGGGACAATTAACAGAATATCATTACCTGGCAAACCATATGGGAAGCAGAAAGATCACGGACGTTGTTACAGGAAAATATACCGGTTGTCTGTATCGCTATACATTAGATCTTGCAACAGCAGCCGAAGCAGGGTCTTTGCGCAAAGAAGAACGGACAGCAGACTATTGGGTATTATTTTATACAACCGGAGAGGGAAAGCCCGTCTATATGAAATTTTTTAATGGTAAGTATTATTCTGCAAAAGATGCATTAAACAGCATAGGGTAAAAAAGAGGTTGACAAACAGGGGAGAGAGGACTAATATAAATTCATGCTTGATATGTCGAGACACGATATATCAATATACGACATGTCGAGTGTAAAGTGTTATATAAGAATCACAGAATGAAACAGGAGGACACGATGGAAGAGCGATTACGAAAAAAGTATTCACCGATGACAGAGACAACATTTTATACGCTGCTGGCATTGCTTTCTCCCAATCATGGCTATGGCATTATGAAGTTTGTAAAGGAACTGACACTGGATCGGATCCGGATGGGGACGGGGACTTTGTATACGATGCTGGGGCGTCTTACAGAGGATGGCATGATACAGGTGGTTTCTGAGGAAAATGGAAAGAAGACCTATCAGATCACCTCACAGGGACGAATGCTTTTGGTACTAGAGCAGGAGCGGTTGAAGAAGCAGTTTGAAAATGGAGAAAAGATTTTGCGGGAATATGAAGAAAATTAAATTTTACCTGAGTTTTTTGAAAGAGAGGGACTGGCTGGAAGAAATGGCACGAAAAGGAAGCAGTTCCTTTTGGATCACAAGTGGTAAATGGCTGGTCACAGGAGGAATCGTCGGAGCAATCCTCGCTTTGATAATATTATGTTGATAACGTGCTAAAGCCAAAAAACAAAGTTTCTTTGACGCAAAACGTCTGTGGAATGGAGAGTTATATGATATATATTTTTACGGCATTATATGCAGAGGCAAAGCCGCTGATTCAGCGGCTTCGTCTGAAAAAGAATCCGTCAGAAAAGCCGTTTGATGTATTTGAGGATACCGGACAGACTGTGCGGCTGATCCTGACAGGTGTAGGAGCGGTTGCGGCTTGTGCAGCAGTCAGCCATATCTGTACAAGATATGCCGTCGGGGCATCCGACCTGGTGTTAAATTATGGTTCCTGTGCCGGCTGTGAGAAGGATCGGGGACGGCTGTGTATCGGAAATAAACTGATCGAACAGAGAACCGGACGCAGTTTTTACCCGGATATGCAGTTGGCGGGAAGAGATGTAGACAGGAGCTTTGCCGGTCAGATGACAGATGCAGTAACTTTTCGGAGAGGGGTATCAGCAGAGTCCGATGGTATATGGGAAAGGGATTCTGCAGCACGGACAGCCGATTTGAAATGCACCCGGAACATCTGTGAAAGAACAATTCTGACAGGCGACAGACCACTCGAAGAGGGAATCGAGAAGTATGTACCAAAATATGGACAGGTACTGTATGACATGGAAGCAGCGGCAATCTACCAGACAGCAGTTTATTATGTACAGACACATCAACTGTTGTTTTTGAAGGTTGTTTCAGACATAGGAAGGGCAAAGAATGTAACGGCACAGATGCTGGAGGCAGACGAAACAATCCTTACTATGCTGGAGCAGCTTATCATACAGTTGCGAATGATCTGCGCCGGTACGCAGCAGAAACGAAAAGGGATAGAGCCGGAACATTCTGTGGATCAGATCTGCAGCGATCTGCATTGCTCTGCCACGATGGAGGCGTCACTGCGCCAGCTGATACGATATGGGACATTAGAGGGGATTTTATGGAATGCCATATGGAAGCGGTTATATCAGGCGGGACGGCTTCCCTGCAGGGATCGCCGGGAAGGAAAGAGACTTCTGGAAGAGGTACGGACAGAAATACTGGAGCAGAAATCATTAAAGGGAGACGAAGTACCTAGAGCAGTCGGAGAGCAGATACAGGAACATCTGTCCTGCCATGAAGCAAAAGAGGCTTTGGAGGAGAGCAGATATACTGAGCCGGAAAAGTATGCAGGGATGTGTGCACCGGTTAATCAAAAAGCAGAATATTTTCAGCATATTTATGTAGAAGAAGCTGTCCAGGAGCATCCGCGTACGCGGGAGATACTATCCCATTTTTCGGACAGACAGATCATAGAGATTACACATTATAAAGATGTGTTCTGCCGGAAAAAGCAGAATTTTGTGCAGCAGCATCAGGCACCTGCACTGATCCTGGCGGCAAAACAGGGGACGAAGATCTACCCGGGAGCCTGTGTATGCC
>CAUCOL010000283.1 GCA_958444395.1 uncultured Lachnospiraceae bacterium | reverse complement strand
CGCTTATGATGATCAGAAAGGTAAGCTCTCCCTGCGGGTAAAGACCTGGAAAAAGAGTAGGGGAAAGAAACGTTACAGTGCATATTCCAATGTAGTAGTGATTCAGCTGTAGAATAAAAAAAGCGTCTGCGGAATGGAGTATAAAATGAGATATTTTCGATTTGATCAGTTTTTGATCGCACAGATGTCCGGGCGGGCGATAGAAGATACAAAAGAAAGTTCGGAAGAAGAACGTTATGAAGCATATCGTATCTGCTTGAAACGATGTGGCGGGAGCAGACCCGCTTCGACCCGTACGATGAAGCGGTGGTTTGGTCTGGAGGAGTTCCATAAACCGAACAGAGAGCAGTTGATCCGGTTGTTTTTTGCACTGGGACTGTCCGTCAGGGAGGCTGACAGATGGCTGGTACAAGGGGCGTTAGAAACGGAATTTCAGGTAAATGATTTCAATGAATTTTTCGTGATGTATGCACTGGAAAATCATTTGTCTTACGAAGAATGCCAGAATATGATTGACCGATTTTTGGGACAGGTTTCAATGGATCTGACCATAAAACAGCACCATGAAACACATTCTCTCTGGCAGGCATATGAACAGAATTGTACGATGCCGCAGGATGCATTTATGGAACTGGCATGGTCGATGCAGGAATATTTCAAAGGCTATAGTATGACAGTTCTGGAGTATTTTGGGGCATTAAAGGATGAAATCTTGCGTTTCCGGCGTCAGGAATATGAGGAGCGAATGCATGCAATGCTTTCAGAAACGTCTTATTATAGATGGATGGAAGAAGGGGCGTTGACAGATGAAACAGACCTGGTGAATATCCGAAGATACATACAGGCATGTGAAAAAGGAACCGTGGAAGCACCTTCGCAGGGGATTTTGGATTGTATCAGGGAATATGTACACATATTGGAACGTTCCGGTCATGCACAGACGCAGATGCTGGAGGAACTCTATCCGAGTCGGGAAGATATGGGGATGACAGATACCGGGAGAATGCAGCGCGGAGAGATCCGCATCATGGATGATAAATATCTGTCAGAACTGTTGAGCATCGGACTGCAGAAGGAACGCCAGATCAGAATGTTACTGGAGGGAGAAAATAAGCAGAAGCTTCAGGAGCAGAAAAAGCGGTGCCGGTGGATTGACCGGCATGACCTGCTTCCGCTGATCTTTGATGTGGCACAGCGAAGATACCGTGCAGAGGCCAGTCATAAGGAATACCGGAAAGAAGAAGCACGCGGAGCGTATGAACTGCTGGCAAATCAGATTCTGACTGCCTGCAACATGCCGTTGTTAAATCCACAGGAATATGAACTGGATTCGGTGTTAGATGTGTGCTTTGGTGAACGGGGAATGCTGTCATTATATGACATTCTGTTGGAATATCAGGGATGGCGGGATTAGTATAGTAAAATAGTAAGGAATGATTTGATTATTAATATATGGTAGAAAGTAGTTCAAAAGATACGGCAGAAACGGGGATTCATATGAAAGAAAATGGTCGGGATACGTATGAGGGATACTGGCTGGCGGCGGGAACTATTCTGCATCAAAGATACCGGATACAGGATACCATAGCCGAAGGTGGTATCGGCATCGTTTATATTGGGTATGATCTTGTCTTGCAGACCGTTGTATCGATCAAGGAGTATTTCCCAAGACGTTATGCCATGCGTATGTCGCCGGATCCTACGGTACAAAAATATAGAGGATCATGTGAACAGATTTTTCAGGACGGATTGAAAAAGTTTATTACAGAGGCAAGAGTACTGGCGCAATTTGAAGCGTTAGACAGTATTGTATCAGTAAAGGATTTTTTCTATGAAAACCAGACCGGTTACATGGTCATGGAATATATAGAGGGACGTACGATCAAAGAAATCGTAGAGCAGGAGGGAAGAATCGAACCGGAAACCGTACTGCAGCGAATGCATCCGGTATTACAGTCATTGGCTGTCCTGCATAAGCAGCAGCTGCTGCATCGTGATATCGCACCGGATAATCTGATCGAGCGAGAGGACGGAAAATACATATTAGTCGATTTTGGAACAGCACGTTTTCTGAATGCAGAGGAACAGCAGACGATGACAATCTTTTATAAGAAAGGATACTCTGCCGGAGAACAATATGCACCGCATACACAGAAGGGTGCCTATACGGATATCTATGGGATCTGTGCCACGATGTATTATATGCTGACCGGGATCGTGCCGGAAGAGTCTGTGCGGCGTATTCTATGTGACAAAGTAGTACCATTGTCCGATTTTCGGGACATAGAGCTTCCCAAAAGGACAAAGGCAGCGATCATGAAAGGAATGGCAGTTGATCAGAAGAAAAGATATCCTGATCTGGAAGCACTATGCCGAGAACTGTACAGAGAGGCAGACGATGCCGGAGAAAAGAAGCAGAATAAAAAACGGCAAAAACCGGTAGGAAGATCAAAACAGCGCAGGATAAAAGCTGTCACAGCAGCAGTTGTACTGACGGTGCTGACCGGTATAAGTTTCTATGGAATGCAGAGCTGCAGGCAGACGACACAGTATATACCAAAACCGGCAGGAACACAGATCTTCGTAACCGGCAACATATCGCAAAGAACGCAGGAGCCGCAGACAACATCACAGACAGTGGCAGACCGGAGGGCATCCGTAAAGCATGTCGGAAAAAAGAAAAAAGTCAGTCCATCCCCAAAACGGACAACAGCAGTACCAAAGCAGACCGCAGCTGCCCGGGTGAAGAAAGAAAAGATACAGACCAAAAGCAGGAAAACAACATCGACGCCGTCTGCAACCCCAAAAACGCAGGCAGCAAAGAAGTCAGCCAAACCAACCCACTCACCAAAACCGCGATTTGCAGGAACACTGCCAACCGATGGACAGAGCGGATTTGCCGGGCACTTACCAACCGAATAGTAAATGATAAAAACATCCGCACAAATGCCGGTCACCGCCGCCCAAGCAATCCGCCGAAACATATATACAATGATTTTTGCCCGACATATTACGAGATCTGCAAAATGATGGATGAAAAATTGGCGCAGAGTATTAGCCTTTTCCAGATTAG
>CAUCOL010000282.1 GCA_958444395.1 uncultured Lachnospiraceae bacterium | reverse complement strand
ACACAGATCCTTGCTATGGTCACTGTGATCTTAGTTTTCTCAATCAGCGTATTATTATTGCTTTATACACATAGCGTACGACAGACGATTACAGACATTACTTCTTCATATATGGAAGATATCGCTGATTCCTACGGCACTCTGATCGACAAAGATCTGCAGACAAACGGAAAAGATACGGCATTATCCGCAGATACATTGAAAGACCGTGTTGCTGATGTCAAGATCAATAACATGGACACCAGCTATATCTATATCGTATCCGGTGATGGCACAATGCTGTATCACCCAACCGCCGATAAGATCGGACAGCCGGTTGAAAATGCTGTCGTCAAAGCCGATGTAGAGCAGATCGCGCAGGGAACAATCCCGGAGAATCAGATGATTTCCTATGATTTTGAGGGAACAGAGAAATGGGCTGCCATCTATATCGGAAAAGAAGGTGCTTTTATCCTGGTAGTAACAGCAGACGCCGCAGATGCCCATGCCTGTCTGACCTCCTTAAATACAAAAGGGACCGCCTGTGGTGTAATCGCATTGTTCGTCAGTCTGCTGATTGCATTCTTCGTGGCACGTTTTATCATCCGGCCGATCAATCAGATCACCCAGACAACGATCCGTCTTGCAGAGATGGATTTTGCACAAAATGCAGATGAGAAACTGCTGGATCAGCGAAAGGATGAAACCGGACGGATGAGCCGCGCACTTTCCACATTACGGGCAGAACTGCAAAATGTGGTCAGCAATATCAAAGAACAAAGCGGTCATCTGGCAGCAGCCTCTGAAACATTAGAGCAGGATGCCGGAAAAACAGCAGAAACCGTAGATCAGGTGGAACGGACGGTTTCCGAGATTGCTGACGGTGCCACTTCGCAGGCACAGGATACCCAGAAGGCAACACAAAATGTTATCGTTATGGGGGATATGATCCAGTCTACCAACGAAGAAATGGAAACTCTGTTCCAGAACACAACGCAGATGAAGGAAGCAGGACAATCTGCCAAGAATAGGCTGCAGGATCTGAATACGATCAACCAAAAGGCAATGGATGCGATCGACATCATCTACGAGCAGACCAACACGACCAACGAATCTGCCCAGAAGATCCGTGAAGCGATCACATTGATCACTTCGATTGCAGAGGAAACCAATCTGTTATCGTTAAATGCTTCGATCGAGGCAGCAAGAGCCGGTGAGCAGGGACGTGGCTTTGCCGTCGTCGCTTCCCAGATCCAGAAGCTGGCTGAGCAGTCCAATGATTCTGCCAAACAGATTGAAACGATCATCGCATCCCTGATGCATGATTCCGAAAATGCCGTCCATACAATGGAAGATGTGAAAGAGATTGTGAAAGAGCAGAATACACATCTGCAGGAAACCGACAAGGCTTTTACATCAATCTTACAGGGAGTCGATCTGTCGATGCAGGGGATGGATTCCATCTCTTCCAAGACGCAGAAGCTGGATGAGGCACGGGTTCGTGTTGTCGATGTTGTACAGAATCTGACTGCTATCGCAGAAGAAAATGCTGCCAGCACACAGGAAACCTCTGCATCGATCACACAGGTCAGCAATACTGTCTACGGCATTTCCGAACAGTCGCAGCAGTTAAAACAGATTGCGGATGAACTGGAAGATGTGATGCGGATCTTCCGTCTGTAACAGCTGCTGTCCCCGTGGACAGACACACAGCCATCCTGCCTGCATACAATGATACAGAGTGAATGAACCGAAAGCAGGGAAAACAGATGGCAAGTGTAATATTAGATGCCGGACACGGCGGATATGACAACGGTGCCTCCTTTGACGGCCGTCTTGAAAAGGAGGATGCATTAAATCTCGTCTTGGCAGTCGGTGACCGGCTGCAGGAAAAAGGAATTGATGTATTATATACACGAACAGAGGATATTTACCAGAGTCCGATCCAGAAAGCCCGCATAGCAAATGAAAGCGGAGCAGATTATTTCGTATCGATCCATCGTAACTCCAGTCCACAGCCGGATACGTATTCCGGTGTGCAGACACTGGTTTATGTCGACGAGGGAATTCCTGCGGTATTTGCGCAAAATATCAACCGGGCGCTGGAGGCAGTCGGCTATGCAAATCTCGGCACCTCTGTCCGCCCAAATCTTGTCGTACTTCGCAGAACAAATATGCCGGCAGTACTTGTCGAAGCAGGTTTTATCAACACGGCTGCCGACAACCTTCTGTTTGACACAAGATTTGACCAGACGGCACAGGCCATTGCGGACGGAATCGAGACTTCGATCCGTCAGATCGAACAGATGGGCGTTGCCGTGGCTGTCCCTTCGAAGGAAACAACAACAAAGGCTCTGACAGATAGAACCGCAGCCACGGAGGATACACCACCAGTCGCAGATACTGTATCTGCCACAGCAGATTCTGGTATCGATGCGGCAGATACTGCGGAAGGTACCTCGGTTACAAAGGCAGACAGCACCTATCATGTGGTAACCGGCGTTTTCTCCCAGCATGCCAATGCAGCCGGACTCGCGCGACTGATGCAGAAAGAGGGGATCGATGCCTACATCCAGCAGCGTGGTGATCACTTCTGGGTCTGCCACGGCAATTATCGTTCCGAACAGGAAGCACAGCAGGCAGAAAGAGAACTGTATGAACTCGGCTATGAAACAAATCTGCTTCAGACGAGTTGATTTCAGCCTTTTTTTGAAAAAAGATTAGAAAAATACCGAAAAACACTTGCATTTGTGCAGGTGTAGTGCTATTATCGGAATGTAATATGTAGAATTTATACAAGAGTGGGCTGCCAAGTCCACTCTTTCATTTTGAAGAAAAGAGGTTATGTATTTGACGAAACGGGAAGACTATGAAGCACGCGCTGAGAAGATGCTGGAACCGTTGATGGAAGAGCACCATTTCGAGCTGGTAGATGTAGAATACGTAAAAGAAGCCGGTCAGTGGTATCTGCGCGCCTATATTGACAAAGAGGGCGGCATTACACTGGATGACTGTGAGCTGGTAAACCGCACCTGGAGTGATATGATGGATCAGGATGATTTCATCGAGGATGCCTATGTATTAGAAGTCAGTTCCCC
>CAUCOL010000281.1 GCA_958444395.1 uncultured Lachnospiraceae bacterium | reverse complement strand
GGACCGGCCTCTACAGAGGGGGTTTTGTATGGTCATGTAACGAAACATCCTAATAGTTCAAATTGGAGTTATAAAACAGGATTTACTGCATATTTAGCTTTAGTAAGTGATTATTATTGTGGCAGTTCATATACTTTGAAATTGAAGAGAGGTTCATCGAACTGGGGGCTTACAATACAGGTGATGTTGTAGAAAAATATAAAATACATAATTTGTGTTTGCATATAAATAGAATTATAAAGGGTAGTTACAAATACTGGTGACTGCCCTTTATAGATGTTATATTTTTGTTAGAATTTACTTTTTTAAAATTTTAAGTAAGTGAGAAAAATCAAGAGAAGCTGGTCTGTAGGAATAGAGAAAATATGTAGGATGTTCAAAGCCCACAGGAAAGCTGTTTATATGGTATCATAGTTAGTGGAATAACTCCTTTCTTGGATTGTAAATTTTGTTTTTGGGATAACTCTATTATACCATATCCAGTGAAAAGTTATTTGCTTTTTAGCAACAGAAATGCCGTATTTATGTTGCTTGTGGCGATTCGCAAACGCTTGGTGAGTATATATAACCGGGAGAAGACTACTTACTAGTGTGTTTTCAGCCGTTTTTCTTCTGCTGTGCACGCCATTGCTTTGGGGTCACGCCCTTACGTTTCTTGAAGGTGCGGATCAGATGGCTGCAGTCGGCAAAGCCGGTTTCCTGACTGATGTAGTTTAGATCCAGGTTGGTGAACAGCAGAAGATCCGTAACTTTATTGATACGGATAAATTCGATGTACTCCTTGCAGGATTGGTTATAAGTCTCGCGGAAAAGCCGTGCAAAATAAGAATAGCTCATGCCACAGCGGTCTGCCAGATCCTGTACACGCAGATTTTCAGCACAATGCTGTTTGATGTATTTGGTGATGGAATAGATCGACGCGTTAAATTCATCCGGTGCGGTGATGACAGCATCCGTATCGAGCCCGGTGTCACGCAGACAGCGCATCAGATAGGTTAGGAGCGTTGCGATATTGGAGCATACAAGGACATCATAGCCGTAGGTCTTGCTGCGCATTTCTTCCAGACTGCCGGTCAGAAGCTGCAGGATCGGAAGCTCCTGCAGAGTCTCCCGGCGAAAATGTATATTTGCCGGATTTTCTTCATATGCCATGCGAAAGATCTTTGAGAAACGAGCATGGTAGGTGCCGGAAATATTCAGAAAGTTCAGATCGACCATCAGTACAAAGTACAGGACCTCCTCTTCTTCGGGATAAAGTTCCTTATCCTGATGCATTGAGTGTGTGGACTGTGGATAGTAAAGGATCAGATCGCCCGGATTCAGGTGATAGTTTGCTCCGTCACAGGTGGCGAACAGGTGTCCTTTTAATATGTAGAGAAGCTCCAGATAGTAGTGCCAGTGGGGACCGACTGCTCCTTTGCGCTGCTTTTCATTTAATAAAAATACTTTGACCGGTGCATTCAGGCGGTCGATATCCTGAAAGACACTTTTTGGGGATTGTTTCATATCATTCTTCCTCTTTTATGTAAAATCTATTGTCAGAAAAAATAGATTTGTTCTATTTTTTGATACGTCTATTATATCATACCTATATGTTTCATGCTATCTTAAAACGCGGAAAGTAACGAAAATGGTTGAAAAAGGGAAGAAAAAGAAAAGGAGGTTTGGTCTATGACTCCAATGCAATGGTTTTACAGTTTTTTGAAAAAGTACAAATGGAGAATGATCGGAGGTCTGATCCTGGTAACGATCCTGGCTGCGGCAGCACTTGTTTCGCCGCGTATCTCCGGAATGATCGTTGACGATGTTGTGCAGGGAGGAAAAACAGGAATGCTCCCGATGCTGATCGTCGTATTGATCGCTACGGTGGTTGTGCGCGGCGTCTGTCGATTTTTCTCACAGGTGCTGTTTGAGACGAGTTCACAGGGCGTTCTGTATTCAATGCGAGACAAGGTATACCGCAAATTACTGCAGGAGGACTTTACTTTCTATAATAAGAACCGTACCGGTGATCTGCTGAGCCGTCAGACCGGTGATATGGATGCGATCCGCCACTTTGTAGCGTATGTAATTTACACGATCTATGAGAATATACTGTATTTTACACTGGCACTGGTTATGATCTTTACAGTTAATATCAAGATGGCGGTATGTATGGTACTGATCCTGCCGTTGACGGCACTGACGACATATTATCAGTCCAAAAATGTCAAGCCGGCGTTTCATCAGTGCCGCCAGGCATTTTCCAGCCTGAATACATTTGTACAGGAAAATGTCAGCGGTAACCGTGTGGTTAAGGCATTTGCCAAGGAAGATTTTGAGATGGAGAAGTTTCAGGTCGAGAATGACAAATACCGTGATTCCGAGCTGGGGGCAGCAGCGATCTGGAGAAGATATGTACCGATCTTTGAGCTGTTATCCAATCTGCTGACGCTGGTACTGATGCTGGTCGGCGGCAAGATGGTAATCGACGGGGAGATGACACTGGGACAGTTGGTCGAGGTGAATGGATATCTGTGGATGTTGACGACGCCGCTTCGTATGGCAGGATGGTGGATCAATGATGTACAGAGATTTACCACTTCTGTAGAAAAGATTTACACAACGTATTGTGCAGAACCGGATATCAAGAGACCGGAGCACCCGGTACATCATAAGAAGCTGGAAGGAAATGTAACCTTCAACCATGTTTCTTACCGGGCAGATGATGAGGATATTCTGCAGGACATCAGCTTTGATGTAAAGAAGGGGCAGACGGTCGGAATCATCGGAACGACGGGTGCCGGCAAGTCTACGGTTATGAATCTGCTATGCCGTTTCTTCGATGCGACGGATGGAGAGGTTCTGGTCGATGGCATCAATGTAAAGGATATGGATATGTATGAGCTGCGTGACAATATCGGTATCGCAATGCAGGATGTGTTCCTTTTTTCGGACACCATTGAAGGAAATATTGCGTATGGACGTCCGGACTGCAGCTTTGAAGATGTCCGCCGGGTCGCAAAGATGGCAGATGCCAATCTTTTTATAAAAAATCTGCCGGATGGATATGATACGGATATTGGACAAAGAGGTGTAAAACTATCAGGCGGCCAGAAG